>CAZJRT010000065.1:0-8381 GCA_964548445.1 uncultured Pseudobdellovibrionaceae bacterium | reverse complement strand
ATCCCAGGAAAGGAGACTACAATGACTTCCGATGTCGTTCTTACATCCGCTATGCGGAATAACCTTCTATCTCTCCAAAACACGCAAAGTGGTATTGACAATATCCAGAACAAACTGGCTACTGGATTGAAAGTGTCTTCGGCGCTTGACAATCCGCAGAACTTCTTTGCTTCGGAGAACCTTAAAAACCGTGCGAGTGACCTTACCCGTATGTTAGATACTATGGGTCAGTCTATTCAAACGGTTAAGGCCGCCGATAAAGGCGTGTCGGGTATCACCAAACTGATCGACCAGGCCGAATCAATCATTTCTTCTGCGGAAGAAGCGATTACTTCCGGTCAGGTTGAAGCAGCTATCACAGGTAACGTCGATCTTAGTGGTATCGAAGACCTTACCGCTTTGGCAGGCGTCTCTAATACTGACTTTATCTCTATTACTTATCATGATGATCTGACAGATCTTACTTCCACTGCAACCACTAGTATCGCAATTGCTACTGATCAATCAATTGATGAGCTAATGACAGAGATCAAGGATATTGGCGGCGGGGGTATCTTCGATGCCGAGTTAACTTCTAGAGGCTATTTGAAGATTACTGAACTGCAAGGTACATCATTCAATATGGCATTTGAAGAAGTTACAGGTGGCGTTGACAACACCCTTGAATCAGCGGACCTCGCGCTCGCCAATGGTCTTGGTTTCGGTGAAGCAGTAGGTATGGCTGAAGCCGGCACCGCAGATACCGAGGGTCAGTATGAAGTAACCGTCCTTGCCAGTACCAAGCTTGTGTCCGGCACCTTCTATACAGGTACTGCGGGCACGCTTGCCTCAGCAAGTACTGCACTTAATGATGTCATGACTACCGATGGCGGCAGTACGGAGAGGTTTGATGACCAAACCGCTGGTACAGCAACCACTCTGGAATTTATCGTTAATGGCGATACTACTATAGACGTCGAAATTGATGGTCTAACAATTCAGGGGCTTGTTGACGGCATTAACAACCATGACAGCAATACCGGACTGATCGAAGCTGCATATAATGCAACGACCGGTTCTTTTACTATCGAAGCTACCAGTCAGACGGTAAGTTCAGTAGACGTAGTGTTGGACGAAGCTGAAGATGCAGAGTCTGTAGCGAACTTCGGTTTCGGTCTGGTTAACATGACCGCGGGTGGTGCCATTGACGACCGTGTTGGTGAAAGTTTCAAATTTGCCAGCGCCGCTGCGACCTTGTCTCAGTACGAAGATGACTACAACACCCTGATGACCCAGATTGACGAAATGGCCGCCGACTCCGGCTACCGTGGAACCAACCTGATTAACGGGGACGATCTGACCACGTACTTTGACGAAGACCGGGAAAGCCAGCTGACTATTGAAGGCGGAACTCTGACATCCGCCGGCTTGTCACTTTCCGCTGCTGACTTCACAACGACCACCAGCATCTCAGCGACTCGCACCGAAGTGCTGGCTGCTAAGGCAACAGTGCGGAGCTTCGGTTCTACCCTGGCTAACGGTCTGTCGGTTATTCAAACACGGGAAGACTTCACCAAGGAAATGGTGAATACTCTGACCGAAGGTTCTGACAAACTGACAGTTGCCGACCAGAACGAAGAAGGCGCCAGGCTGCTCGCCCTGCAAACCAGGCAGCAACTGGGTGTCGTATCACTGTCGATGGCTTCTCAAGCCCAGCAAGCAGTGCTTCGTCTGTTCTAATAATCTACGGTTTTATAACCGATATAAGACAAACCGGAGGCAGAATGCCTCCGGTTTTTTTTTTCTTTCTCATCGCGTCGCTTTATGCGGGCATGACAACTTGAGAATAGCTCATTCATCCACGGCTAAAGCCGTGGTGGTCTGTCTTCGACCGCATGAATTTGTAAGTGTTCACTAATTCGCTGCCATAAAGGGCGCCGTCATTCCGGAGGCAAGCCGCAGGCTTGCTTATACATCCGGAATCCACAAAAGGAGAGCCGCAAAGCGGCTCACATCATGGATCCCGTTTGTGCTTGTCTGTCCACTTTACAAGTGGCCAGACGCCAACGGGATGACGAAACAGGCGGGCATCCGGCGGCTCACATGTCAAATCGCTTAAAGCGATTTGGCCGTATAGATATCCTTTTGGATAAAAACCCGATGCAGATAATAGACCTGCCGCTTATCTATCGCCTCTTTCCCGACGCAAAAGTAATTTAGCCCTCCCTTCCTGAAACCTGTAACTGGTAACTTGTAACAGCAAATTGGCACACTTTTTGCTTCTCGTTTCCTGCTGAATTTTCGTCACTTGGCATATGGCTGGGGAGAATATTTCGGCTGTTGTGATTTATATCCCAGGAAAGGAGACACAAAGTGACTTCCGATATCGTTCTTACCGCAGCTATGCGGAACAACCTTCTCTCGCTGCAAGGCACACAAAGCAGCATTGATACAATCCAGAATCGTCTTGCTACTGGTTTGAAAGTGTCCTCTGCGCTTGATAACCCGCAGAACTTCTTTGCATCAGAGAATTTAAAAAACCGGGCTGGAGACCTTACCCGTCTTCTGGACAGTATGGGCCAGTCCATTCAAACAATTAAATCTGCTGATAATGGCGTCACAGGTATGAAAACCTTGATTGACCAAGCGGAATCTATTATCGAATCTGCCAGCGAAGCAATCACTTCTGGTGAAGTTGAGGCCTCCATTACTGGTAACGTCAATTTAAAAGGAGTTGAGGATCTCACTGATTATGCAGGGATTTCCGCCGGTGATGATATTGTATTTACATACTCTGATCCCAGCACTCCTGCCACAACTACTACCGCCACTATTTCTATCTCGGCAAACGATTCTATAGATGAATTGATTACCAAGATTAACGATATAGAAGACGGAGGTGTTTTTAAAGCGGAACTTAACTCAGAGGGTTATCTAAAAATTACCGAATTACAAGGTAAAGCCTTTAACATGGCGTTTGAAGAGACCGCCCCTGATGACACATTAGAAGTAGGTGATTTGGCAATCGCTACAACATTAGGATTTGGAAATATTGTAGAAGCTGCAGAATCTGGTTCCGCCGGTACCGAGGGCCAGTATGAAGTCACAGTGCTTGCCAATACCAAGCTTGTATCAGGCAATTTCTATACCACCACCTCCGGCAGCTATGCTGATGCAAGCGCTTTGTTAACTAGTGTGAGAACTACCGACGGAGGTGCTACTGCAAGGTTTGATGAGGGTGACGCCGGTGCAACTACTCTGGAATTTACCATCAATGGTGAAACCACTATAGATATTGCAATTGATGGCATGTCAATCCAAGGACTTGTCGACAGTATTAACAATCATACCAGTAATACAGATCTTGTCGAAGCCGCCTATGATCCTGCAACTGGACAATTTACCATTGAGGCCACCAGCGAGGAAGTCAATTCTGTTTCTGTAACCCTGGACGATGCAGACGCGGCTTCAGGATCAGTTGCAAATTTCGGTTTTGGTTTAGTTGATATGACCGTAGGTGCCGACGCTAACGACCGCGTTGGCGAAACTTTCCGCTTCGCCCGTGCGTCGGAAACACTTGCCAGATTGGCTGACGACTACAACACCCTGCGTACGCAGATCGACGAACTGGCAGCCGACTCTGGCTACCGCGGCGTTAATCTGCTCGCCGGTGACAGTCTGGTCACATACTTCGATGAAGACAGGGAAAGCAAGCTATCCATTACCGGTTCGGATTTATCCGCTTCCGGCATGGAAATCAGCGAAGCCAATTTCAACACCCTGACTAATATTAATGGGGCTCGAACCGAAATTCTGGCCGCAAAAGAAACGGTCCGAAACTTCGGCTCTACCCTGGCCAACGGCCTGTCGGTGGTTCAGACCCGGGAAGTGTTCACCCAGTCCATGGTCAACACCTTGACGGAAGGCTCCGATAAACTCACGGTCGCCGACCAGAACGAAGAAGGCGCCAAACTGCTCGCCCTGCAAACCAGGCAGCAACTCGGCACCATTTCACTGTCCATGGCCTCTCAGGCTCAGCAGTCAGTGCTTCGTCTGTTCTAATCCATTACGGTTTTACAACCGATACAAACCGGCGGCTTCATGTCGCCGGTTTTTTTATGTGCAACAACCCGGTCGGCATCTGGCACGCTTCTTGCTTATTACTTTGTGCTGAATTTTTGTTTAGGAGAAAGAAAAATGGTTGCAAACAAAGACATAAACGCAAGTCAGATGGAAACTGCTTCCACCGATTTGAACAATGATCCAATGACTATTGTACTTGATGTAAAATCCAGGGAAAAAGTTTTGATTGGAACTGCCGTAGTTACCAATAACGGCCAGGATACACGCCTGAATATTGCTGGTAACTGCCCGGTTCTGAGAGAAAGAGAAGTCATGAAGGAAGAAGATGCTACAAGCCCATGCAAGAGCTTGTATTTTCTAATTCAGTGCATGTATCTCTCTGATAACCCTATTGAGTATCACAAGAAATTTTTCGAAATTACTCGTGAAGTTCGAGACGCAGCTCCGTCATGCCTGTTCTTTATCATGCAGATTGGTGACCAGATCATGAAAGGCGCGTATTACAAAGCCCTGATGATCGCCAGAGAACTGGTTGAGCATGAAAAGGAACTGATGGAAATTGCTCTAAGCAAAGCTGCTGAATAAGCACCTTCATACCCAAAAGCAGAGCTACATTTCTTTTCAAAAAAGCATCAGAATTTTCACAACTTGTTAGGAAAATGAGGTTACAATGTTAGATAATAAAAGGCAGAAAGCCTCGGTGGAAGAAACTCCATTGGTTTATAATGAAAGGAAGAAATCCATGGCACTCGTAATTGACCTCAAACCTCACGAAAAAATCCTGATCGGGACGGCTGTCGTCACAAATGACAGTCAACGTACGCGCCTGCATATTGCAGGCGATGCCCCTATCCTGCGTGAAAAAGATGTCTTGAAGGAAGAAGACGCCACCACTGCCTGCAAAAGACTGTATTTCCTGGTCCAATGCATGTATCTGGCACCTAACCCGGCTGAATATCACAAGGACTTTTTTGATATGGTCCGTGAAATTCAGAATGCTTCGCCCTCAAGTTCACTATTCATCATGCAGATAGGCGATCAGATCATGGCCGGTCATTACTATAAGGCCCTAAAGAAAGCCAAAGAGCTGATCGAACATGAACAGGAGTTGATACAAAATGCCCTCCAGCAATCCGCCGAATAGTAATTACGCCCAGGCCGCAGGGACTTATGGCGAACATTCGCAAAAGCATACGCCTGACCAGCGTGAGCTTGAAGCGAGAGTTCTTCTCAAGTCTGCCGGCATGATGCAGGATATTCAAAACGAGTGGGATAGCATCAACGACGAGATGCTTGATGACATGATCCGATACAATCGCCAGATCTGGATGTTGTTTTATGATACGGCTCTGGAAAACCCGGAAGGGGATAGGCCGGATGATTTGAGATCAAACATAGTTAATCTGGCGAATTTCGTCTTCAAGCACGGCCTTGATATTCTGGCAGAACCTAAAAAGGAAAAATTCGATATACTGATTGAAATTAACAGGGAAATTGCTGCCGGGTTGATGGCCGGAGCCAGAAACGATGCTGCCAAAAAAGTTGAGGAAGCTGGTAGCAGCGAAAAAAAGGAACAATCACAGAATGCTGGCAGCGGCGCTTCCGTCTCTGTATAAAGGTCAAAAAAATCCTTATAAAAATGACTAAAGGGCGCCGATGGCGCCCTGGTTATGCTGCCCTATTTAAATGTATAATCCAACTATCAGGCGTCCAGCTTTACGCTACTTCCTGATTCGGTTGTCTGCGCCGTTTGCGCGCCTGCCTCGAAGGCCGCCAGTTGCCGGGTATTAACCGGCTTCGCGCCGCCACTACCTGTGCTGTCACTGGAAACTTTAACTTCGTGGCTATCTGTTCCGGATGCAATTTGTTGCGAAATAATTTTCGCATTCCGTCTTCCACTCTCGCTTTTTTCAAGTTGCTGCAACTGACGACGTTGCTCGGCTTCCCGAATTTGCGACAGCCTTTCTTCAGAAGGTATCTGCTCCTCTACAGCGCCCGTATTACTATCGCGCAACTGCAGAACAGCTTCATTATGTTTAACATCTACATGAATATATGGGCTTATATAAGGCGCCATAGGTACTTCCTGCACCCGGTCGGGATTGGCGGCAAATGAACGTGCAACTGCCATCTGCTCAGCGTTGCCGCGAAGCATAGGCGCGTTGGATATCACTGAATTCACTGCCTCTAACATTTTCCCTTACCGTGGACCCAAACCAATAAATACATTCAGGATATACTACCCTATTATCATATTATATCAATAAGATGCAAAAGTCAATAAAACCAAATAAATAAACAGCCCTGCGATAAATAAAAAACTCTCGCGAATTCCGGGCGCGGCAACTCTATAATTCAAGCTTTTAAAAGCAATGAAAAGATGACATATGTTATTTAAATCACCATTCAAAATATAATCACTCCAGGATTTTGCGATCCTGATTTTATCCACAAAAATTATCAAGAATTTTATTTGATATTTATTGAGGAACTCTTCACGGCTGCAAATATTTTACTTGCCCATCTCATGCAGATGATCACACTAACCATCACGCAAAACAAAATCACACCTACACTTTCAGCGGTCACAACGGGCATACAAACCTGAATAGTTAAAGGCGTACTTTATATGCGCCATAGCGTACTACGCAAAATAACGCTATAATTACTGCGGAGGTATGTTTGCGTGATTCGCAAATTTTGGCTAATTTAGAAATGGATGGCCCGAATCAACCGGCCTATAATACTGTTACCCTGTCCCCTCTGGGTCCTAACGGTGAAGCCGGGCGAATTTTTCAATATAAGGTATAACACCGGTGAATAGCTTACTTGAGACTTTAAAACAAATGGGGCCGACGCGGATAGGTGTCATGGGAATCGTCTTCCTGGGACTCCTTGTCTTTTTTATTTTCATGTCGATCCGGGTATCCTCCCCTGAGTTGAAGCTTTTATATTCTGACCTGTCTTCAGTCGACTCAGGAGCGGTTGCCGCTACATTGGACGAAGCTCAGATAAGATATGAAATTTCCACTGATGGTGCCCGCATTATGGTACCGGAAAATGAAGTGGGCCGCGCTCGTATGCTTCTGGCGCAGCAGGGTTTGCCCAATGGCGGATCTATGGGCTATGAGATTTTTGACCAGAAATCCGGCTTTGGCACTACTAACTTTGTTCAAAACATCAATCAGGTTCGGGCGCTCGAAGGAGAGCTTTCCAGAACCATAGGCTCCCTGGAGCCGGTAAGAAGTGCTCGCGTTCACATCGTCCTGCCACAAAGAGAATTGTTTTCCCGCGACGAGCGAGCCTCAAGCGCCAGTGTTTATCTAGGCGTTCGTCCAGGCAACCGGCTTGAGAGGGAGCAGATACTTTCGATCCAGTCGCTGGTTGCTTCAGCCGTACCAAATCTCAAGGGGCAACAGGTCACCATCATAGACCAGGACGGCAACCTGCTGGCCAGAGGCGGGGAAGAAGAAGATACCGCTATGAACCTCAAAGCCGAGGAAATGCGTCGTAGCTATGAACGTCTGCTGACACAGAAGATAGAAGATCAGGTCGGACGGGTAGTCGGATATGGCAGGGTACGTGCAGCTGTTACCGCAGACCTTAATTTTGACCGCATCAGCACCAACGAAGAGCTTTACGATCCGGACACCCAGGTAATACGTTCCTCGCAGGTTACTGAAGAAACGTTACTTCAGAGAGAAGCTCCATCTGAAGGTGTCTCTATTGAGAATAATTTGCCAGGAGTTGGCAGTGATCTACTGGTCGAGAAAAAACCATCAGAGGAAAGCAACCGCGTAGAAGAAGTAACTAATTACGAGATTAGCCGAACTGTACGCAGTATGACCCGTGAAAGCGGTCAAGTGCGCAGGCTTTCGGTATCCGTATTGATTGATGGCCGTTATACAACCGGTGAAGAAGGAGGTGAAGTTTACCAGCCTCGTTCGGATGATGAGCTTAATCAGATAGAAACTCTGGTTCGTTCCGCCGTCGGCTATGATGAAGATCGCGGTGACAATATTGAAGTCGTGAACATGCAATTCGCCAGAGTCCAGACATCTGAGGAAGTTCCAGATGATCTGTTCCTGTTTGGATTCGAAAAGAGCGATCTGCTGGACGCTGCAGAAATTATTACTGTTGCTATCATGATTATTCTGGTGGTCCTGCTGATACTCCAGCCCATGGTTGGACGCCTGCTCGCCACTAGCGGTCCATCACTGGATGATGCGCTTGAAACTGACCTTCTGGCTGGATCCCAGCAAAATCCACGATTATCTGCTCCCGAAGATGATGAGGATTTCGAGCCGCCCGAGGAACTT
>CAZJRT010000064.1:0-8492 GCA_964548445.1 uncultured Pseudobdellovibrionaceae bacterium | reverse complement strand
GTACAACCCGATCGCTTATCACAATGGCTCTGTATGGCCTCACGATAACGCGATTTGCGCTGCCGGTTTTGCTAATTACGGCTTTTTTAACGAGGCAGAAAAGATTCTGGCTTCGCTGTTTCAGGCGGCTAACCACTGCCCTCAAATGCTGCTGCCTGAGCTCTTTTGCGGTTTCCCCAAAATGGAAGGCCGGGGGATTGTCTTTTTCCCGACAGCTTGTATCCCGCAGGCCTGGGCCGCCGGTGCAGGGCTGATGGCGCTTGAAGCAGCACTCGGCCTGGAGCAGACAGAAAGCGGAGGCTTTGCAATTCGCAATCAGCACAGCAGTCTTTTTCGCGACTTGAAAATTTCGACAAAGACGGAAAGCGCCAGTTTTCTGATTAATCCCTGGGATGTTACCTGAGCTCTGAAGACTGGCCATTTGAAAACGCATCAACCACAGCTAATTCAGCTTTTTCCTCGTCTCTTTAGCTTGCCTTTGTGTTCTCGCAGAAAATCTCTTTTCATCAGAGTAAATCGAATGATGGAGTATCCAAGGCCTTTGCGGATTTGGGACATTAATTCCTCTTCATCTGCATCCATTATGCCATCGGCGGCCAATATATAAAAAGAGGCTTTGAGAATTTTTTCTTTCAAGTCCGGGGTTAAAATGGACCTGACTCTTGATAGTTCAATTTCAATATTGGTGTTGCTTTCGTAAACCGATTCCACGACCTCCGAAACAAAGTCGTTACCAATTCCTTCACCTGTTAGGGCTTTGAAAGCTCTGCGAATAGTTTTAATTTCTGCTTCGTCAACAGTGCCATCAGCCACTGCCATTGAAACCATGCATCTCAGCAAAGCCGTATAGGTTGCGGCGACATCCTGCTCATGTACGCCCGTAGGTTCTCTTAATGCGTAAAGCATCATCAAAAAACCGGCAGAGAAAAATAATCCACCAACTCCAAGGAGTATAAGGCCTGTAGTTAGTAGCGTCAGGTCAGTATCGCCTGCATGAGCGACACCAAAGAAAATGCCTCCTATTACGGCTATCACCAATCCTACAGCCAGTATCAAGCATGCATGAAAGCCTTCCATGTTTTCCTCCGGATAATCTTGTCCGCTTACAGGTTAGCAGTTTGCCTGTTACTTGTAACTCGCAACTTTAAATTCAGTTTTAACAAATTCTTGGAAGCAACTCTCCAGAAGGCATAGAAAGAATGCGGGTGCTGCCAATTGGAGTTTTCATCATAACCTGACCGGTGTTTTCTCTGGTAATCCGGCCAATAATGGATGCCTTTGTGTCTGTGTTGTACTGGTTGATGATCTCAATAGCGCGCTCGGCGTCTTTTGCGCTGACGAAAGCAACGAACCTGCCTTCATTAGCCACATGAAGCGGATCAAGACCAAGAATTTCACAGGCTCCGCGAACTGCGTCCCCTACCTTGACAAGGTTCTCGTCGGCAAGAATCCCCAGTCCTGAGGCTTCGGCTATTTCATTAAGGACAGCAGCAAGACCGCCTCTTGTGGCATCGCGCAGGCAGTGCACATCAATTCCTGCATCCAGCATCTCCAGAACAGCACGGGAGACGTTCCCGCTGTCGCTGGTGATAGTGCTCTCGAACTCGAGTCCTTCTCTGGCGGACATCACGGCCATTCCATGACGGCCTATATCTCCTGAAAGTATAATTGCATCATCAGTACAGACCCGTTCTGGAGATATTGGTTTGGCATCTTTGCTGATGCTGCCGACGCCAGTAGTGTTGATATAAAGTCCGTCGCCGTGACCGCGCTCTACTACTTTGGTATCTCCTGTGACGATTTTTACTGAACAGGCTTTCGCTGCATTGCTCATCGATTGAACAATGCGCCACAAGGTTTCCATTGCAAGCCCTTCCTCGATTATGAAGGACACCGACAGATATTCCGGTTTGGCTCCACTCATAGCCAGATCATTGACAGTACCAAAGACCGCTAGACTTCCTATGTCGCCGCCCGGAAATTCAAGCGGGCGAATCACAAAACTGTCAGTAGTCATGGCCAGTCTGCAATCATCAGGCATGCTCAGAACAGCGCTGTCATGATTTTGAACGTCCTTGAAGGCGGCCAGAAACATTTTGCCGATCAGCTGGTTCATCATGCGGCCTCCGCTTCCATGCGCCATCAGGACGCCGGGATAATCCTGAACAGGTACGGGGCAGGTCATATCAAGAATGTCTGAGTTCATAATTCTTTTATACCTGCCTGGGCCAGAAACGGTGAAGTTTTTTAAGGTTTGCGATAACGAAAATAGGCTGCACAGGCACCTTCGCCGGAGACCATTGTGGCGCCGAGAGGCTTCTCAGGCGTGCATTTTGCACCAAAAGCAGGGCATTCTCCGGGCTTTTTTAATCCTTGGAGTATTTGTCCGGAAATACATTCAGGGCTTTCCTGAACATTTTTTGCAGCAACATCAAAGCGTTGCTCTGCATCAAAGGATTCATATTCATCAGACAGTCCAAAACCGCTTGAAGGGATTTCACCAATACCCCGCCACTTGCGGTGACGTACTGTAAAAACCTTTTTCAACAGATCCTGTGCAGAAGTATTGCCGCTTTTCTGTACCGCTCTCGAATATTGATTCTGCACTTCATGACGGCCCTCCTCAAGCTGCTCAATACACATATGAATGCCTTGCAATATGTCGAGAGGCTCGAAACCGGTAACTATGATCGGGGTTTTGTACTTGTCAGCTAATGGCTTGTATTCCTTCCATCCCATTACAGCGCAGACATGTCCCGCGGCGAGAAACCCCTGAACCCTGTTTTGTGGTGAAGACAGGATGGCTTCCATGGCAGGAGGCACCAAAACGTGCGAAACCAACATGGAGAAGTTGTTTATGCCCATCTGCCCGGCCTGATATACCGCAATTGCGTTGGCTGGCGCAGTCGTCTCAAAGCCTACTGCAAAGAAGACCACTTCTTTATCCGGATTGTTTTGTGCAACTTTCATAGCATCCAGCGGCGAATAAACAATTCGTACGTCAGCACCTTCGGCTTTGGTAGAGAGAAGATCTTTATTTGAGCCGGGAACGCGCAGCATATCGCCAAAAGAGCAGAAAATAACGTCAGGTCTGGATGCGATTTCTATGGCTTTGTCTATTTGCTCCAGCGGTGTTACGCATACAGGGCATCCGGGGCCGTGAACAAGATTGATTTCCGGTGGTATGATTTCCTGAATACCAAAGAGGACGATTGCATGAGTCTGGCCTCCGCAAACTTCCATGATTGTCCAAGGTCTGGTCGTGATTTTATGGAGCGCTTGCGAATATCTTTTCGCGGCTTCCGGGTCGCGAAACTCATCAATAAATTTCATTAGCCGGTCTGTTCTTCTATCTCGCCAATTTCATCGAGATAATCGAGAGTCGTCATTGCTTGTGCTTCGTCAACGATATTAATAGCTACGCCAGCATGCACAAGTACATAATCATCTTCTTTTGCTAAAGGAACAAAAGCCAGGGAAGCTTCCTTTACGGTTGCACCGTATTGAATTTTTCCTGAGCGATTCATGCCTTCGCCTTTAACGCTGATTATTTTCCCCGGTATTGCCAGGCACATTTTTTTTCTTCCCGTTCTAGTGGCCGCAGCTACAATCTGACCAGCTGAAATTCCACCATCATTTGGTGGGATATTTCTGTGCCATAACGGTTCCATACCTGCGTTGGCCAGATTATTTATCAGTTTTTCCAGAAGTACTCTGTTTTGGAAGCAGCCACCTGTTAATATTATGTTTTTTTCACTGCAACTTTTTGCCATATCTGTAGCGGCCAGCGCAAGAGTATTATGGAACTTTGTCGCAGAAATCTGCAAGTCGTCACCTATTAAAGTTGCAATCATTGGTCTCCAGTCAATAGTGCCATTGTTAATTTTATACGGATAGGTCTCGTCATGCTCAGAAGTTGCGGCAAATTCGAGCGACATAGCGGCTTCGCCTTCGAAAGTATTGATGCTGCAAAGGCCAAGCAGGGCTGATACACCGTCAAATAAACGGCCTGCGCTGGTGGTGACCGGGCAATTTATGTCTTTATCAAGCATTTGCCAGACCAACCTGATCTGTTCGTCCGTTACACCTTTTATGCAGTTTGGTTTAAGCCCCGCCTCGTGCAGAAGAGCCAGCGCCACTCTCCAGGGCTGAAGGGCTGCAGCATCGCCGCCGGGCAGGCGGAAGGGGTGCAGGTGGCCAATGCGCTTGTATCCGGATTCTGTTATTTTCAGAAATTCTCCGCCCCAAACCGTTCCATCCTCACCATAGCCTGTGCCGTCCCAGACTATAGCGGTGCAGGGCGGAGAGATATTGTTATCAGCCATGCACGATAAAGCGTGTGCGTAATGATGCTGAACTGGTATTTTTTGCACATCTTCGGGCGCTTTTTTTGCAACTAAAGTTGAATAATAATCAGGGTGAGCATCGTGTACTATTAGTGATGGAGCAGTGTCATATAGATTACAAAGTGTAGAGATTGCTTCTCTATGACCGTTGATAGCCTGAGGGGAATCGAGGTCTCCTACATGCGGGCTTGAAATAATCTGTCCGTTGACTGAAATGGAAATGGTATTTTTTAGATGAGATCCGACCGCCAGAATTACCTGATTGTTTTCTTTTCTTTTAACAAAAGGTTTGGATGCAACTGGTAAAGGCGCGTAGCCTCGTCCTCGCCGCAGGATCATCGGCCTGCCTGCCATGATTTTAATAATAGAATCATCGCTTCTCTGGGCTATTGGCCGATTGTGTACGAGGAACAAGTCGGCTATTCCATCAAGTCGCTCGAGTGCTTCTGTTTCATCGGTGCAGATTGGTTCTCCGCCACGATTGCCGCTGGTAGCTATAACGGGGAATTTCAGTTCATCAAGCAGAAGGTGGTGGATCGGAGTGTATGGCAGCATCACGCCTAGTGCAGGGTTGCCGGGCGCAATCCCCGTCAACAGCGAAGAATCTTTAATCTTATCCAGCAAAACTATTGGCGATTGTACTGAGGTGAGAAGCGCAACTTCCTGATCGCTAATCTCGCAGTAGCTTTTTGCAGTATTCAGGTCCGGCATCATCAATGCAAAAGGTTTGGTTGGCCGGTGTTTGCGTCGTCGCAGTTCATTTACGGCATCAGGATTGCGTGCGTCGCAGATTAAATGAAATCCTCCAAGTCCTTTCAGGGCAATTATACTTCCGTTTCTGATCGCCTGGGCGGTAACTGTTAAGGCCTCATCGTGCTTTGCCAATATCTTTCCTGCTGCATCAGTAAGGTATAAATGAGGGCCGCAATCCGGGCACGCGAGAGGCTGGGCATGAAAACGCCTGTCGAGTGGGTTTTTGTATTCTTCTGTGCATTTTGCACACAAAGAAAAGGCTTTCATAGTTGTTCGCGGTCTGTCATACGGCAGGCCGGTCATTATCGTAAATCTGGGCCCGCAATTGGTGCAGGTAATAAATGGATAGCGATATCGCCGATCACCCGGGTCGTTCATTTCATTCAAGCAGTCCGGACATAGTGCCAGATCGGCGAGAATTGGCACGCTGGCTTTTGAGTCGTGACTGCTTGGGAGGATCTTGAAACCCTTATCGTTGCAAGGACTTACGCTTTCTTCTTCACGAGATGATATAAAAGATGCGGGAGGGAGATCGTTTTTAAGTTTTTTCCGGAAAGTATCAAGGGCAGGCGCCATACCTTCCAGCTCTGTAATTATTCCTTCGGGGGTGTTTTTAATCCAGCCGCTTAATTTGAGTTCATGTGCAAGACGGTATACGAAGGGGCGGAACCCGACACCCTGAACAGCTCCGGAAATAGTAAATCTAATTCTTTCTTTAGAAGAGGAATGTTTCATCGCTATCAGATTATTGACGGAAAACTGTATTAGCTACAAATTATTCAGGCAGGAGCAAGCTTCTTACCCGGTGTTTAAAACCATGACTTAATGAGCTACAATAAACTTCAGAAAAAACAATTATTCCTTTTACCTTTCCAGTATATCGCCTCCTCCAATGTTCGGCGCAAAAAACAAATCATTAGCTATTTTATCTGCTGTTATATGCGTAGCGGCACTTCCTGCATATGGGCAGACGCAGTTACGGCAAGATCGTCAGTTATTGCAGTTACCGATAGATGAAAGAATTCCTGAAGAGCTGACCGCACCGGGCGTCCAATATAAAGGCATGATAATAAAGCCAATACTTGAAACAGATCTGATCTACGATTCAAACATTTATGCTGAAGACAAGTCTGAAAATACGGACTTTATTTTGTCCCTGAAACCAGAAATCTCGTTCCTAAAGAGAGTGGAGGCCCATCGTTTTCTGGCTGGTGTTAGTGCAAATCTGGAAAGGTTCATTAAAGAACCAGACGAAAACAATGAAGAATACAACGCTTTCATTAGAGGAAATATTGATCTGGGGAAGAAGATGGCAGCTCTTGTCAGCGCTGCATATGTCCATAAAACCCGCCAGCGCAGCACCCCTAAATCCGGCGGCGATTTTTCCGACGAGCCTGTTTATATAGATACTTATAGCGGCTATGGAGGTATAGAGCGCCGGTTTGGCAGACTTAATATCAGTTTGCTGGGCTCTTATGCCCATATTGAAAATGAAAACGGCTGGTCTTCAGCTACTGATGAGACTGTGATCTATTCAGATAATGATAGGGATGTATATGGCGCCAGTATTAAATTGCGCTATTCAATACCCAGAGGATCTGCTGGAGAGGAAGGACATATTCTTTATGCTGACTACAAAATCAACAAGCATGAATACAAACGACAGGAACATGATGGAACGGGTTTTTTGGGTATTAAGCGCGACAATATGGAGCAGGGTTTTCTGGCAGGGTTTGAAACTGAATATAAGGGAATACTATTTGCAAATCTGGGCGCAGGGTATTTCTGGCAGGAATATGATGACTCTCGGCTTGATACAACAGACAGTCTCGATTTTAATGCTGATATAGCATGGAATGTTTTGCCTAAAATGACCCTGTCTTTCAATGCAAGTCGGGAGATAGAACAAAATAACGATTTTCTAGGTGGCTATGTTCGTTCCTCTTACGGATTAGGTGTTGATTATGAATTTTTGCACAATCTGTATCTGGATAGTTCTTTCACTTATGCCGATTATGATTTTTCAGGCAATGCGAACAGAGAAGATAACGATTATATAACCAGGCTGGGAATTCGTTATCTGCACAGCAGAAATTTTGAAAGCGCTATAGATCTGACCAGTCATGTCCGAAATAGCGATGCTCCGGAAAATGAGTTTGAGCGCATGATATTTATGATGCGGTTAACTGGAAAGCTTTGAAATTTTAGCGCCTGTCGCCATACAGGAAATTTGCCAGTAAAGAATCCTCAATATCCCGTCCTTTTGCAAAGAATGGAACTTTGCGGTGGCCAAAAGCAGGTTCCTGAGATCCATGGCGGAATCTCAACAAGGCTCGTCCGTGAGGTGTTCTGGCATAAGGATACATGCTCGTAGTCTCCAGTTAACTTGGCGTGTCAAATTTTTCAGGCTTCACCTGTTCTAACGTAAAAAAAGGTGAACGGGTTCCTGAGATCTGGTTTGGAGATGGAATATTTCTACTCGTTTACTGCCAATGTTGGTTTTGCCTTGGAGCTAAGGTCATGGTAGGAATTATAAAGGATAGAAAAACGATGAACGGAAAGAAAGATATGGATGACATCAGGCAGATGCAAGATGACAAGTTTGCAATCGAGGTTGATAAACTGGTCCGTTCCGCTGAAGACGCAAGACTGCATAAAAGCAAGCAGTTCGATGCAAGGCGCCGGGTTTCTTTTGTGGTGACATTACTGGTAGTAACCGGCGCGTCGTCGTGGTTCTTGTGGCTGCTCCTGATGGGCGGAGATTTGCGCCTGGCATGGATGTCTTTAATGGTACTTATTTTTGTACCTCCGGCATTACACTTCTGGACACGCCAGCCGCTTGATTTATATCGCAGCGAATTTAAAACCCAGCTTATGCCTCGTATGGCCAAGTTGCTTGGACAACTCAAATTTCATCCGACCGGCGGTATTAGTCTAAAGGCTGTAGCTGCATCCAGAATTATTCCTCCGCATAATATCTACAAAGCAGAAGATGCATTTACCGGTCTATATAAAGGTACCAAAATACTGGTTTCAGAAGCCCGGCTTTATGAGAAAAAAGGAAAAGATGCTGTTTTTGATGGGGTCTTTGTTCTGCTGTTGACGCCAAAAGGCAAATTTAAAGGACATACTATCGTTACCCGTGACGAGGCCATGATAAAGCGCTATCGCAATAGTCGCTGGAAACAAATGTCCGAAGTATCATTGCGTGCTGGTGTTAAAAGTGGTCATTACAGCGTTTTCTCTACAGATCCAGAAGAGGCGGTAACGCTGGCTGATGAAGATTTTATGGAGCTTCTTCATACGTTAAACGAGTTGTTTGATAACTCTCAAATTACTGCTTCCTTTTACAAGGACAACCGGGTCTTTCTAATGATTCCTTATGAAGATGAT
>CAZJRT010000063.1:0-8544 GCA_964548445.1 uncultured Pseudobdellovibrionaceae bacterium | reverse complement strand
CATGTAGCCGGATTCCAGCGTCTTCTCCCCCATCACATACATGCTCAGCCCGGTCTTCCGCAGCGGGATATTGCAAAATCCCAGCTTTTCCACCAATCCGGCTAATAAAGTGCTGCCCATAGGGCCAAAAGAATTGATTAAGACTAACTTTGCCATAAGATATTTACCAGCTGCTTAAAGATAAAAAGTTGCTAGCATGAACCCCGAACTGAGTAAAGACAGTATTCCTAGCCGCTTAGGAGTTCTGACGCCAATCGCCGGTTACTGTCTGTCAGATTTAACACATGCCGGTTTGCCTGCTCCTCATCCATATTATAAACGCAGATAAAGTACCGGACCATTTGTTCCTTATCCCTATCTAAAATAACTGATGCAGTATACAGCGCCAGCGCCATTTGCATTTCCGGAGAAGCCACATCTGTATCTTGCGCCCCCAGATTTCCGATAACCTCCAAAATTGTCTCTCGTAAGTCCGGGCTTCTTACGTAAAGATGCATCAGATCATATGCCACCGGCATAACCCCTGACGTTTCCCAATCAACAAGATACAGCTTGCCTTCAGTATCACGGATCATATTACCGGCGCTGAGATCCCCGTGCCCCAAAGCTACCGGCCAGCTCAGTTCCGAAACTTTTTCAAAAGTTTTTTTTTCTTTTGTAAAAAAAGACATGAACTCTGCAGCCGCCACCCCCCGGATCGGGCGCTGAACTATTTTTCTAATGGAAGTAGTTGCGCTGTAGAAGCCCAGGGCATGTTGCAAGATGAACTCTTCTGCCACTTGCTTTTTATTATTAGTATTTAATATTTGTCTTTCTACCAACCATCGTGCGCCCACTTTATCGTAAGATAATATCTGGGGAATGCCGAACGAAGGTCTGATAGCATCATCCATAATACGTCGCACATGGATCTCGCGAAAAAGACTTCTTTTCCTGAAAATTCCTGAAATTGCTATCTTTGCAGTACTGTCGCCTGCCGGTCCATATCCAAAAATACGGATATTATTTTTGATCTGAATAGTATCTGCACGAAACGGGAGTTTAACACAGCTTTCTGACCAGCGTTGTTTTTTCAGGAATCTGCCGAAATCGCGGACTCCGACTAGCGCCCTGCCCGGCGGGACCAGGTAGTGGCCGCACAAAAGATAACGATAAAATTTGTTATCAGAGGAATTCTGGCTATGCTCAAATGCAGCTAATGCCGATACTACATTCTGTAAATCATGTTCACGAACTTTTATCATCTTGCATCATTTAGGACAACTGTAGCTTTCCGTAAGGTAAAAATAATACCTTTCCAGTTTTTTAATAGGCCGTGGAAACAATAGCGCCCGTAATTTATGCTCCATCCGCAAACCACCTAGTCGCCATGCTGCGGCCAGCAGAAAATGCTTAAAGGGATGAAGTTCACTGGTCGCTTGATCAACATAGGATTTTTTTCCTGTCATCATTTCAAATAAGCCTTTTTCGAACCGTATAGTCCAACCAGACTTTTTAAGTATATTACGAAACCGATCAAGCCGCTTGCACTCAGCAATATTCCAGTTTGCTGGTTTAGTGCCTTTATAAGCATTGGCAATAATGCCTAGTTTATATTTAAGGCTTAACTTCGACAGAAACTGGCTAGCATATTCTTCCCAACCAAGTTTCTTGACCTGTTCAATGTCGAACAACGAGCCGGCGTGATGAATAAGGTACTGGCAGATAATTACATCAGCTTCAGGCAATTCTTCTAAAAGATCCAGTGACACGCCTTTGTTAATAAAACTGCACCTGTCACTCAAATCCATTTCTGCAGCTACCTTCCGGCCAAATTCCAGGACGTCCGGTACAACATCATAAACCACAGCTTCCTTAACCAGACCTTCTGCCAGCAGCGAAAGCGCAAAGTAACCACAATTTCCGCCTATATCAATAAGACGATCCACTGGCTGGTGCGACTTAAGAAAATCACGAATTACCGTATACCTAACCTCAATACCAAAGACATCTTCACTGCTGTCCTTAATACCAAGCTTATCTTCAAGCACTCTTGGCATTCTAACATAACTATCCCGAAACTTCTCTTTAGTATGAACGTAGTAATCCACCCATTCGGCATGGTTATTGGGCACTTCAGCCTTCAAGCAAGATGCTTTCATTATTCATCCTCTTATAGATCTTAAAAACCGGAATCATATCCTTGTACAGCGAAGATAGGCAAGAATTAAACTTACTAAATAACCCGTCTAGCGTAATATTACGTTCCGAACATTTATGGTCTGGAGCTGGAGGAGCTAACGAATACAATAAAAACACTGGGGCATATGGAGGGCGTAGCACTGGCCATAAAGCCTCACACAAGAGGCATGAAATTCAATTTTATGAGCGAAGGCGAAATTGGAAACGCCGTAATAGCTACCTCCGTTCCCTCGCCTGTTTTAATTGAATGGGCTGATATTCTGCTTTTCACCGGATCAAGCGTAGCTTTCCACGCCATGCAACTCAGCAAAGATGTTGGCCTTCTCAACTACTGCAAATCGCTAGAGACTATATTTGATGACGGAAAAGTCTGCACAACATTCAATGACCTGCAACAACTGGAAAACTATGTCAGGAATTTTCCGAGTAGTGCGGCTCAACCCAATCAGCAAGTAATAAAGGAATGGCTGGAAAGCGAAGTTTATGCAGGATTACCGGATAATAAAATCGCTTTACATTACAAAGATCTGATTATCAGGGATTTGGGTAAAACCCTCTGAAGCATCGCCTTGACATATTACATAATTCTGGTATAACTACTTAATATTACTCACTCTGGCCTGAAAATCAGATTATTTTCTATTTAAGAAAATCACATAAAAAAGGATAGCGCATGAGGAAAAGAACCGACGACCGCACAAATTTTCTGGTAGATTCATTCGAATTTGTAGCACCGGCTTCTGAACCTCGCCTGCCATTTGAAAACGGAGAGCATCAAAGCGAACTCCTTGATATCCACATCAAAATCATCGAAAAAGGGCGAAACAAAAACGCAAAACTAAAAACATTGGGTAATCCGGCAGAAGATCTGAGTTGCTGGACGGCAAAAGAAAGCAGCCCAGGCAACGCTTTTGTACGCTCTATTGATGTGGGGATTAGAGACACCAGAGATCAGACCCTCAAAGCCAGAGCCCTTTGCGTCAGAGACGAACCCGAGAATTCGGCAAGAAAGCACAATGTCGGCGATATTCTCAAGGATGGCTGGGTTTATCTGGGGACCTCCCCCGGAACTGGAAAGCCCTACTCCCTTCAGCCCGCTGAAAGTCAAGCAAAGCAAACTATGCGATGGGATGAAGCCAAAGAATTTGCAACATCGCTAAGGGATTACAAACCGGCCCATCCCGTTCGCACTTATTGCCGCTCTCTGGCATCTCGCCTAAGTCTTTAAAAACCCCTCTGTAAATCGGAACGAATCCGTGTAACAATCTAGCATGATCAAAATCTTGCCCTTGTTATTCGTGAGTAGATTTAATGGCCAATAAACAAAAAGACTTTAAACTGCTCCAGGAAAGAGAGCCGAAGGAAGACTTTGTAATGGCTTTGCGCATCTGGCGCGAATTCGGCAGAGGCTTCAGGAGACTGTCCAAAGTAAACAGCTGCATCACTTTTTTTGGCTCAGCCCGGTTTCCAGAAGGAAACAAATATTATGAAATGGCCAGAGAAACTGCCCGTTTACTGGGACAGGAAGGCTACACGATTATGACAGGCGGCGGCCCCGGCATTATGGAAGCGGCCAATCGCGGTGCTAAAGAGGGCGGCGGCCTTTCCGTTGGCTGCAACATTGAGCTTCCTCATGAACAGGGAAGCAATCCGTACCTCGATATCAGTGTTAAATTCCATTACTTCTTCGTACGCAAGGTTATGCTGGTCAAATATTCAACCGGGTTTGTATTGATGCCCGGTGGCTTTGGCACGATGGACGAGACATTTGAAACAGCAACTCTCATCCAGACTGGCAAAATCAAGGACTTTCCTGTCGTTGCAATGGGCAGTGATTACTGGTCACATCTTGGACCATTTATTAATGAAACCATGATTAATCACGGGACGATTGATCCGGAAGACAAAAACTTCATGAGGATCACCGACGATCCAGAAGAAGCTGTACGGATAATTCAAAGCCATAAAACAGTTCAGCAGTCCAACATCTAAAAACTAGCCATACCCTTCCAGAGTTCGTAATATAGCTTGTCTGCAAACAACCTTACTCTATTTAAAGAGGCCATGAGAACTCGTCATTTGCTATTGATAGTATTTGCGCTTTTCGCATTTACGCCAGGCGCCAAAGCGCAAGATAAAGTCTTCAACGCTGAAACTTTTACCCTTGATAATGGTATGGAAGTTGTGGTGATCCCGAACCACAGAGCACCGGTCGTAACTCATATGGTGTGGTTCCGAACCGGGGCCGCCGATGAGCCTCGAGGCTATTCCGGAATTGCTCACTTCCTCGAGCATTTAATGTTTAAAGGAACAGAAACCCTGGCACCGGGAGAGTTCTCCCGGATTGTCAAGAAGCTTGGCGGCAATGATAACGCTTTCACTTCACAGGATTACACAGCTTATTACCAGAGCATTTCCAGAGAACATCTGGATACTGTCATGAAAATGGAAGCCGACCGGATGCAAAACCTGATGCCCCCGGCAGAAGAAATTTCCTCCGAACACAAAGTAATTCTCGAGGAAAGGCGTCAAAGAACTGAAAATGACCCTAGAGCAATGTTTGCTGAACAGATGCGAGCTACTTTGTTCATAAATCATCCATATGGCACCCCGGTAATTGGCTGGATGCATGAGATGCAGAGACTGAACTGGCCGGTTGCACGCGACTTTCATGAAGCATGGTACTCTCCATCAAATGCTATACTGATTATCTCCGGAGATATTACAGCCGCAGAACTTGAGCCTATGGCAGAGGAAATATATGGTGACCTCCCCTCACCTCCTAAACCAGAGAAGAAGCGCACGCAAATCCCGAGACTTGAAGGAGAGCGACGCCTGATTTACAGGCATCCCGATATCCGTCAGCCTTACTTTGAACGCTTGATACTCGCTCCGGGCTATCGAGAAAATGCAGAAGAAGCTCTGGCGCTGCAGGTTCTGACTGAAGCCATCGCTGGCGGCCCTACAACCAGACTTTACCGGACACTGGCAGTAGAACAAAAGGTCGCATCCAGTGCAGGTATGTATTACCGGGGCGAAGCCTGGGATCAAGGTGAGATTGGCTTATATGCCACTCCTCTTGAGACTGTTCCGCTGGAACAGCTTGAGCAGGCCTTCGAAGAAGAATTGAGGTTGATTGTCGACCAGGGCATCACCGCCGAAGAACTTCGTCAGGCCAAAAAGCGTCTTCAGGCCGAAGCGATTTATGCAAGGGACAGCCTGAGCGGCCCGGCAATGATCGTGGGCCGCGCCCTTACCACAGGCGCAACAATTGAAGATGTTGAGAAATGGCCGGACCTGATCGAAGCTGTAACATTGCAGGAGGTCAACGAAGCTGCGACCAGATACCTCGATCCAGATGATGGGCCAGCGTCAGTTACTGGGTACCTGCTACCGGATGGGGATATTGAACAATGATAAAAAAGATTCTGCTCGTCATACTGCTTAGCTTCCCTGCCTCCGCTTACGCTCAGGAAGATGATCGTTTTCTCGATATTCAGGAAGTAACAAGTCCAGGCGGCATAACCGCATGGTTTGTTGAAGATGAAAGCGTTCCGGTAATTGCTATGGAATTTGCCTTTAAAGGTGCCGGAGCAGCTCTCGATCCACCAGACAAACAAGGTCTTGTGCGGATGCTGTCGAACACAATGGATGAAGGTGCGGGCGAACTGAATTCACAAGCATTTCAGGGGGCATTGAGAGAAAACTCTATTAGTCTGCATTTTAATTCCAGCAGAGATGCTTTTTACGGCTCAATCAAAACGCTGAAAGAAAACAAGGATAAAGCATTCGATCTTATGAAGCTTGCTCTGACTCAGCCGCGTTTTGATCCACAACCGGTAGAGCGCATGCGCCAGGCCAATCTGGCCCGAATCCGGGCCTCCCTTGCCGATCCTGAATGGCTGGCCGCCAGGCTTCTTAATGATATTGCCTTCGCCGGACATCCGTATGCACAAAATTCAGGCGGCACCTTAAGCTCGCTTCTTAATATTACACCTGAAGATTTGCATGCTTTTGCTGCTACCCAGCTTACAAAAGACAGACTGCTAGTAGCAGTGACCGGAGATATTTCGGCAGAAGAACTGGCGCCTGTTCTGGATCAGGTTTTTGGAGAACTGCCTGAAACATCACCGCCGGTTGATGAATCCAGAGCTGAAATCAAGGGACAGGGTGAAGTAGTACTGTATCCTCACAATATTCCGCAAACCATTATTCGGGTTGTTCAGCCTGGTATCGCTCGAAAACATCCCGATTATCACGCAGCCCAGGTTATGAACTTTATTCTCGGCTCCAGCGGTTTTGGCTCCCGCCTGATGGAAGAAGTACGCGAAAAGCGCGGCCTTTCATACGGCATATATACGAGCCTTTATAACCTCGACCATGCCAATGCCCTGATGCTTAGCACTTCCACCGAAAATGCAAATGCTGCAAAAGTGCTTGATATAATTGAAGAGGAATGGAGAAAAATGCAGGAAAATCCAGTTAGCGAGGAAGAGCTTGAAACCGCCAAGTCCTACCTGATTGGATCCATGCCGCTTATGCTTTCATCTACCGATGCCATAGCAAATCTGATGCTTTCCCTTCGGCTTGATAACTTGCCAATCGACTACCTTGATCAACGGGAAGAAAAGCTTTTGACAATTACCCGTGAAGATGTTCAGCAAATTGCAAAAAAGCTACTTGTTACAGATGGCTTGACAGTGGTAATGATAGGCCAGCCGCAAGGCTTGGAACCAACCCGAACAGTCGAGTCGCTGCCAAATGTCGAGTGAAAAAATTGTTGATATTACCTCCGTTTCTCTAACCGAGATGAATGAGTGGAAAAAACTCAATGAACACCGTCAAAAGATGGACAAGATCCATATGCGTGATTTTTTTGCGGAGGATCCCGAACGATTTAAAAAATACCATCTTAAATCAGGCGGTTTGCTGTTCGATTATTCGAAGCACCGTATTACTGATGAAACATTGAAATTACTGTTTTCGCTTGCCCGAGCCCGTAACATCGAAGACTGGCGTCACAGGATGATGACAGGGGAGCATATCAACAGCACCGAAGACCGTTCTGTATTGCACACTGCGCTCCGTCGTCCGGTCTCGGAAGAACTTGTTGTTGAAGGGGAAAATGACGTTATTCCTTACGTACATGAATGTCTCACCAAAATGCAGGTGTTCAGCGACAAGGTACGCGATGGAGAATGGACCGGCTATCAGGGCGACAAGATAACCGACGTGGTCAACATTGGAATTGGCGGCTCGGATCTTGGACCACTCATGGTTTGCGAAGCACTGGAACCTTTCGCTGATCGCGGCATAAACATGCACTTTGTTTCAAACGTCGATGGCACACATATTGCCGAAACACTGCGCAATCTGGCACCGGAAACAACCCTTTTCATTATTGCCTCCAAAACCTTTACTACTCAGGAAACCATGACCAACGCTGAAACTGCGCGTGGATGGTTCCTGGAACGTACTGGCGAACCTGAGGCTGTAGCCAAACATTTTGTAGCAGTCTCAACCAATAACATAGCGGTAAAAGCATTTGGCATTGATGAAGCCAATATGTTCCCCTTCCGAGACTGGGTTGGCGGTCGTTATTCACTTTGGTCCTCGATCGGTCTTTCGATCTGCATTTCCATCGGCTTTGAAAACTTCCGCAAGCTTCTGGATGGCGCTTATGCAATGGACAAACATTTCTGCGAAGCTCCGCTTGAAGAGAATATGCCGGTAATTATGGCTCTGCTTGGTATATGGTACCGCAATTTCTGGAACGCCCAGAGTTACGCCGTGCTTCCTTATGATCAATACCTGCACCGCCTTCCGGCATATCTGCAACAACTGGACATGGAATCAAACGGCAAGAGTGTAGACCGGGACAATAACCGGGTTAACTATGAGACCGGCCCTATCCTGTTCGGAGAACCCGGCACCAACGGACAACATGCTTTCTACCAGTTGATCCACCAGGGCACATCCTTAATCCCATGTGATTTCATTGCTCCACTGGACACACAGAACAAGGTCGGAAACCACCACCAGCTATTACTTGCCAACGTTCTTGCCCAGCCTCAGGCGCTTATGCAGGGCCGTACGGTAGAAGAGGCTGGCGGCAACCCGCAAAAAGCCTTCGAGGGCAATCGTCCTTCTACAACTATTTTAATGGATGCCGTTGACCCTTATTGCCTGGGAATGCTGATAGCGCTCTATGAGCACAAAGTGTTCGTACAGGGAATCATATGGAACCTCAACAGCTATGACCAATGGGGCGTCGAGCTTGGCAAGGTACTGGCCAAACACATCCTGGGCGGATGGAGCGAGCAACAATCACCCGGCCTTGATAATTCCACTCAAGGATTGCTA
>CAZJRT010000062.1:0-8577 GCA_964548445.1 uncultured Pseudobdellovibrionaceae bacterium | reverse complement strand
GCAGGCATGCGAATTCGATTATTCCGGAACCCAGGCCTGCAAGGCCTTGAAAGAAGAAGGATACCGGGTAATTCTGATCAACTCCAATCCGGCAACCATCATGACCGATCCGGAGATGGCAGACGCCACCTATATCGAGCCAATAGTACCAGGAATTGTAGAACGAATTCTGGAAGAGGAAAGGCCGGATGCAATTCTTCCGACAATGGGAGGGCAGACGGCCCTGAATACCGTACTGGCCCTGCACGAACGAGGGACGCTGGAACGGCTTGGAATAGAACTCATAGGCGCAGATCTGGACGCTATATCCAAGGCGGAAGACCGCCTGAAATTCCGTGATTGTATGGACTCGCTTGGCCTTGAAAGCCCCAGAAGCGAAGTTGTACACGACATGAACGAAGCTCGGAAGGCTATGGAAGATATTGGCTTACCGGCTATTATTCGCCCCTCTTTTACGCTCGGCGGCACTGGTGGCGGCATTGCTTACAATCGCGAGGAGTTTGATTATATCGTATCAGAAGGACTGGACGCATCCCCGATCAATGAAGTCCTGATCGAAGAATCTGTTCTTGGCTGGAAAGAATATGAAATGGAAGTTGTCCGGGATCGAAATGATAACTGCATAATAATCTGCTCCATCGAAAATATAGATCCAATGGGAGTACATACGGGAGATTCTATTACAGTAGCCCCTGCCCTGACGTTGACTGATAAAGAATACCAGATCATGCGCAACGCCTCGATTGCAGTATTACGTGGCATTGGTGTCGAAACCGGTGGTTCCAACGTACAGTTCGCTGTAAATCCGGAAACCGGTCGAATGGTAGTCATCGAGATGAACCCCAGGGTTTCACGGTCCTCTGCCCTGGCATCCAAGGCTACCGGTTTTCCGATCGCAAGAGTAGCTGCCAAGCTGGCAGTTGGCTACACGCTCGACGAACTGGGCAATGAGATCACTGGAGGACGCACTCCGGCATCTTTCGAACCAACAATTGATTATGTAGTCACCAAGATTCCCCGCTTTGCATTTGAAAAATTCCGCGGCACAAGAAATATATTGACTACCTCGATGAAGTCCGTCGGAGAAGCTATGGCTATTGGCAGAAGCTTTGAGGAATCTTTACAAAAGGCATTACGCTCTCTTGAAAAAGGTCTCGCCGGACTTGAGCCAATTAACATAACCAGCGACGACAGTGACATTCCTCACCCGGATTTAATACGGGCCAAGCTCTCTTCTCCTACTCCTCAACGAATTTTGTATGCTGCGCAGGCACTCAGATATGGAATGAGCATAGAAGAAATAGCAGAGATCACCCGTTATGATCGCTGGTATCTCGAGCGCATTGAAAACATTATAAATGCCGAAAAAGAAATAGAGCAAAACGGCTTGCCCGGTAATACCGCTGGCTGGTCAAAAATCAAAATGCTTGGCTTTTCAGATGCGCAACTCGCAACCATCACAGGCAAAAATGAAAATGCAGTCCGCGCGGCCAGACATTCCAGCGGCGTTCATCCTGTCTACAAGCGCGTAGACACCTGCGCCGCAGAGATTCCTTCACAAACCGCATATATGTACAGCTGCTACGAAAGCAGTATTTCAGGAGATCCGGAAGACGAATGTGCGCCCACCGACAGGAAAAAAATTGTAATACTGGGTGGAGGTCCCAACCGTATCGGCCAGGGCATTGAGTTTGATTATTGCTGCGTACATGCAGCATACGCCCTGAAAGAAGCCGGATTTGAAACAATAATGGTCAACTGTAATCCGGAAACTGTCTCGACTGATTATGACACTTCTGATCGACTTTATTTTGAGCCGCTGACGACAGAAGATGTTATTGAACTCATCAGAGCTGAGCAACAATCCGGAGAAGTAGTGGGCGCAATCGTCCAGCTAGGCGGCCAAACTCCTCTTAAGCTGGCAAGAGCATTGCAGGAAGCCGGAATACCTATTCTTGGCACAAATCCCGATGCCATAGATCTGGCTGAGGACCGGGAGCTTTTTCAACAGCTGTTAAACAAGTTAAAGCTAAAACAGCCTCCTAACGGTATAGCCCGATCAAAAGAAGAAGCCGTTAATATCGCTCACGATCTTGGCTTCCCGATAGTTATCCGCCCCTCTTTCGTTCTCGGCGGTCAGGCTATGGAGATTGTTCACAGCTTTGAGGATCTTGAGAATTATATCGATACCGCTGTTCGGGTCTCGGGGGATACACCTGTCCTCCTTGACCGCTACCTTAAAAGTGCCATCGAAATCGATGTAGACGCTATCTGTGACGGCAAGGAAGTCTATGTTGGTGGCATAATGGAGCATATCGAGGAAGCCGGCATTCACTCCGGCGATTCCGCCTGCGTTCTGCCTCCCCATTCACTTCCATACAGGGTAGTTAAAGAACTGGAAAGACAGACAGTTGTGCTGGCCAAAGCCTTAAGTGTAAAAGGTCTGATGAATGTTCAATATGCCGCCAGACTAAATGCGGAAAGCGGTGATTACGATATTTATATATTGGAAGTAAACCCGAGAGGCTCACGCACAGTACCATTTGTAGCAAAGGCTACCGGGGTTCCAATGGCAAAAATTGCTTCCCGTGTAATGGCGGGCGAGCCTCTAAAGAATTTCCGTGACCAGCTAAAAGGCATGAATCCAAATCATACAGCAGTCAAGGCTCCTGTATTGCCTTTCTCCCGTTTCCCGGGTGTGGACCCGTTACTAGGACCGGAAATGAAATCAACCGGTGAAGTTATGGGGCTTGATACCAGCTTCTCTCATGCCTTTGCCAAATCTCAATTGGGCGCAAGCACACATCTTCCTAAACAGGGGACAGTTTTCCTGTCGGTAAAAGAAGATGACAAGGAAGCACTTACACCCATCGCCAAAGATCTGGCCGAGATCGGTTTTAAGCTGATTGCTACTGGCGGCACATGCAAATATTTACGGGAAGCAGGACTCGAAGTCACAAGAATTAACAAGGTTATGGAAGGTCAGCCGCATGTGGTAGACGCTATCATTAATGGCGAAATTGACTTTATGATCAATACAACAGCCAAAAACTCGCAGGCCGTTGCCGACGCGACGTCAATTCGCCGTAATGCTCTGATGCATAGAATTCCTTACTACACTCTTCTTACAGCTGCGGCGGCCGGGGTACAGGCAATCCGCGCGCTCCGTGCTCGCGAACTGAATGTTCGCCCACTCCAGAAATATCTGAAGAAAGAGGAGATAGCTGCATAGATTCAGTTTCTCTCTTTTCTGCCAAATCTCTCAAAGCTGCCTTTTGACATGCATTGCGAGCCAGAGCATACGTAAAAAGAAAAGAAAGTGCGCCTGCTGCCATCCCGGCTTCAGGACTACCGGTTGCACTAATCGTCAGCTCAGTATTTGCAGTTGCCATTAAAGTCCCTGACAAAACCCCGGCGAAAATAGAATGCAATCTATCTCCCAGCCCTAGATTTGAATTAGTACTCATTATACTCTCCCCTCTTTACATGCTAGCCGCCTACATCAATAACGCATAGCCGAACCGCAGGCAAGCATTTTTCATAAGAGCCAAGGAACAATGATCCGGTTTGCCGCGTTGAAAATTGTATGAAACTAGCAAAGGACTGGAAATGAAACTAATAAAAGAATTGCTGTTTATTATACTACTTATGTCATCAATCATGCCGTATACAGTCATGGCGACTGAGGTTGATGTTACAGGCGAGTCTGACACTTTCGAACTACGCGCCCGCCGCGACCTTTACCAAAGCCTTGGCGTTTATCAGATGGATTTGAACGAAGATGGTGCCATTTCTCAAGAAGAATATATGGCTCGTAGTGATAATGAACTGGAAAGTTTTAATGAGTTGGATATCAACAATGACAACATGATTACAATTGACGAGCTTGAAGTTGCAGGACTGGTTAAAGGCGTTATTGGCTTAAGAGATACTCCTTAATTCGGTATTGCTTGACCTGAAAGAACTTCGCAACTAACCTTTGAATATAGTGGAAATCCCGCCTTCGAGGCGGGTTCATTTTATTTAGCGGAGGTTTTAAAATGGATAAGGTGCCAATGACACAACAAGGTTTTGATGCTCTTGAAGTAGAGCTTAAAAATCTCAAAAGTGTCGAACGTCCGGCAGTTATCAATGCCATTGCAGAAGCAAGAGAACATGGCGATTTATCAGAAAATGCCGAATACCATGCCGCAAGAGAGCGCCAATCCTTCATAGAAGGCCGAATAAAAGAACTCGAAGGCATCGTTTCCTCCGCCCAAATCATCGACCCATCAACCTTAAGTGGCAGCACTGTTAAATTTGGCGCCAGAATCACTATAGTTGATGAAGATACCGACGAAGAGATGACATTCCAGATAGTCGGCCCCTACGAATCCGAGGCTAGTGAAAACCGCTTTTCAATCTCTTCCCCTATTGCCAAGTCAATGATCGGGAAATCGGCCGGGGATTCTGTTGAGGTAAACACCCCCAAAGGGCTTAAAACCTATGAAATTCTGGATGTGGTTTACACCTGAACATCCGTTTATCCAAGCCACTAAACTGACATTATTAAATCACACTGTGACAATTTTCAGGCACAGGGAACGTGCCTGTTCGCCTTCCAGTTTGCTTTCCCGTAAACAAACCAGCATTGGAGGAAAGCAGATGTTTAGCAAAAAAGGACTACTAACCATGGCAGCAATGTCAGTGCTTGCCATGCCGGCCCTTGCAGGAGGCATGGGCGGCACTGGAGAAGATGGCTCATATACCGCAGATACAGGCACGATGGGCAGCCCTGAGCAGCAAGGAACGCAGGAAACCCCAATGGGCGGTGACACGATGCCGCAAGAAATGACTGAAAGCGAGGCCGCAGAAGCCATAGTATCGGAAATGGATTTTGCCGAGCTCGATATGAATCAGGACGGCAACGTAACCCAGAACGAGTTTGCAGCAAATTCCGCATTACAAGAACCTGAGCAAATCTTCAGCAGTATTGATGAAAATGAAGACGGTATTGTTACAGAGAAAGAATTCGACAATTTCCAACAAATGAATTCTGAAGGTACAGCAGAGGAAGAAGATGGGGGCTGGTTCCAGTAGATCTCCTATCCAGTCTAGCGATACGGGAAGCGGAAAACCGTTTCCCGTATTTTTTACACGTCTATTGGAATTCCCGGCGCATTTTTTACCGGGCGCATGGCTAAAGCCGACTTGATCGAATTGATGCCTGGTGTTGTTGCCAGCTCGTTGGAAAGAAAATTCTGATAGTCATCCCAGTCACGGGCAACAATTTTTAACAGGTAATCGATATCACCAGCCAGCATGTAGCATTCTCTGACTACAGGCCATTCTTTACACTTCTTCTCGAAAGCTTTTAAATCCTGTTCTTTCTGGCTGGCCAGTTTCACGTGGGCGAATACGGTAACACCATATCCCATGAGGATCGGATCAATTTTAGCATTATAGCCCTTGATATATCCTGCCTCTTCCAAAGCACGAACCCGACGAAGGCAAGGTGGAGCAGAAATACCGGCATTTCTGGCCAGCTCTACATTAGTGATTCGGCCTTTTTCCTGAATAATCTGGAGAATTTTCCGATCAATTTTATCAAGTTTGGTATGACGCATTTATGAAATTTATCTTTCATTGCCTGTCCGCTCGGTATAAATAAGCCGTGCCACAGTTTCAATAGTTTTTCAATATGAATATACAACAGAATAATATCACATGCTGGATAATTACGGAAGGTATTGCGGGTACCGAGAACCAGTGTATTGGCGTAGCCGAGGCTATGGGTATAGCTCCGGAAATCAAACGCGTATCCCTTAACTTCCCCTGGAATCTGCTGTCCCCCTTTTTAGGCTTTGAACAAAACGGGACTTTCTCCCCTGCCTTGCGTCCGCCATGGCCTGATCTATTGATCGCATCAGGAAGAAAAAGCATAGCAGCTGCTCGCTATATCAAGAAGAAATCTGGCGGGAAGACCTTTACCGTATTCATCCAGAACCCCAAGGTTAATCTGGCGCAGTTCGATTTAGTTGCTGCACCGGCACACGATCAAGTGAAGGGTGATAATATTATCGTAACTACTGCGACCCCCAACAGAATTTCAGAAGATAAGCTACAAAGCGCCAAAAATCAGTTTGATTTTCTATCCAGATTACCTTCTCCACGGGTTGCCGTTCTGATTGGCGGTAACAGTAAAACTTTCAAAATGGATTCTACCGTCATGACCTCTTTGGCCAGGCAATTATCAGGCATCAATGCGGGCCTGATGGTAACCGCCTCGCGCCGGACTGGTGAAGACAACAGGAAAATTCTGGAAGAATCGCTAAAAGATACCGGTGCTTTCATTTGGGATGGCACTGGGGAAAACCCTTATTTCGGCATGCTCGCATGGGCAGATTATATTTTAGTAACGGCTGATTCGGCTTCCATGCTTTCAGAAGCCGCGACCACGGGCAAACCTGTTTATATAATTGATCTTAAAGGGGGTTCCGCCAAATTCGATCGACTTCATCAAAACATTATAAAACATGGTGCAGCAAGGAAATTCACGGGCAACCTTGAGGCGCCCTGGGAATATACTCCTTTGAATGATTCAGAAATTATAGCTCAGGAAATTCTCGACAAGTTGAAGATTTTCCAGAAATAACTAGTAACATAAAGCACTTGTCCTTCATGGGAATTTGTTATAAAAACCCATTATGAATATGGAAATTGACGAGGCTCTCGTACGCACGGCACAAAGTGCGCTTGAGCGCATAGCCAGGAAAAACAGCTTTTATTTTCCCTCGAACCCGGTTAAAGCGCATGAATTAACCAGGAAGTTACTTGACGACCCCAATTTTCCTTCATTCTGGAAGTACATAAACTATCAATGCAATACGCATGATAAATTTCTGGGACTGGCAGCCAAAATCGCAGTTTCATCAGATGTAACGACTAAAGAACTGGTTCTGTTTTCCACTACCCTGGAAAATGCCATTCTTGCAGAAACATATGTCAATAATAATCCGCGCGCTGATTTCCTGAAAACAACGCCATGCGGCCTGATGCTTAGCTGGCTGGGTATAGGCGAATATGAGCGTTCTGTTCCCTATCCAAAACTATCTCGTTTATTCATGTATGGCGCTTCTTATCGACTGGCCAGATCTACAGAAGCTGAAAATGTTTCCGCTTTTGTGGACGGCGCAGCGCCTGACAGCACTTTTAGAATGCTCGAAACCTTTGGTATTGAAAAAAATCCGAAAGTAATCTCAATCAACGGAGACCCTCCAAGTGATTTTGCTTCTCAATGGAAAAGCCTGTTACTTTCTGACTGGATCACAAATTATCTTAACCAAGGCAGAGAAAGTGACTCTCCCTTAACCGAATCCTTTAACCGTTTCGCCAGACCGATATATCATGATCTCAGCCCCATAGAGCAGCAGACATTAGTTGCGCATTTTTATTTCAATATTTTTTCAGATGCTTTCCCGAATCAAAGCCCAAGCATCTGGACCAATAGAGAACAAAGCCTTATATGTAATGCACTCTAGAAAAAATAACTCTTTAAAGTGCAATGACTGATCAAATACACACTAAAATACTCATCATAGGTTCGGGACCTGCTGGATACACAGCTGCAATATACGCAGCTCGCGCCAATAACGAGCCACTTCTGGTCACTGGAATTGAGGCAGGCGGTCAGCTTATGATGACAACTGATATTGAGAATTTTCCCGGCTTTGCTGAGCCAGTACAAGGCCAGTGGCTAATGGGTCAGATGAGAATGCAGGCGGAAAATGTCGGAACGAAAATCGTTTCCGACACCATCATCGATGTCGATTTTTCTAACAGACCTTTTTCGGCAACCGGAGATTCAGGAACCAGATATACAGCTGATACAGTCATTATAAGCACAGGAGCCAAAGCGAAGTGGCTAGGGCTGCCTTCAGAAGAAGCTTTCCGCGGGATGGGGGTTTCGGCTTGCGCGACATGTGACGGGTTCTTCTATCGTGGCAAAGAAGTCGCTGTAGTAGGCGGAGGCAATGCAGCAGTCGAAGAAGCTTTGTTTTTGGCCAACTTCTGCTCGAAAGTTCACCTTATACACAGAAGGGATGAGTTGAGAGCCGAAAAGATCATGCAGGATCGCTTGCTGAAGAATCCGAAAATCGAACCCATCTGGGATAGCGTTGTTGAAGAAATTCTCGGCGTGATGCCTGGCCAGGGATCAAATCCCGGTGTCACCGGCGTCAAACTGAAAAATGTAAAAACCAGTGATGAGACACTACTTGCTGTTCAGGGAATATTCGTAGCAATCGGTCACTCTCCTGCAACAGCGATGTTTAAAGGTAAACTGGATATGGATGAGGAGGGATATATTATCTCGGCACCTGATTCTACAAAAACAAATATTCCAGGAGTCTTCGCTGCCGGAGATGTTACGGACAAAGTTTACCGTCAGGCAGTAACAGCTGCAGGAATGGGGTGTATGGCCGCTCTGGAAGCGGAGCGCCACCTGATGGAATTAGCTTAACTACGTTTTTTTTTGATAAAACATATGAAACTCATAAATTCCCTGTACTAACCCAAACCGACAAATCTATATTTAAA
>CAZJRT010000061.1:0-8586 GCA_964548445.1 uncultured Pseudobdellovibrionaceae bacterium | reverse complement strand
TGCTTTGATATTTTAGGTGAATATTCATGCGGTGCCCTTTTTGCGGATATGAAGAGACGCAGGTAAAAGATTCTCGCCCGACCGAGGATAATTCCTCGATCCGGAGGAGAAGATACTGTGCGAAATGTGAAGAGCGGTTTACTACATTCGAGAGAGTGCAGTTACGAGAGCTAACCGTCATCAAAAAACATGGACGCAGGCAGCCATTCGACAGGGATAAACTTATCCGTTCAATGCAGATTGCATTACGCAAGCGGCCTGTGGATATGGAGAATATTGAGAAAGAAGCCAATCAGTTAGTAAGAAATCTTGAATCAATGGGTGAATATGAGATCGATTCATCAAAAATTGGTGAAATGGTTATGAAAGCCTTGGCTCACCTCGATGCGGTTGGGTATATACGCTTTGCTTCCGTATATAAGGATTTCAGGCAGCCTGATGACTTTAATGCTTTTCTAAGTGAACTGAAAAATCTACAGGATTTTGACAAGTTTTCTACAGAATAATAGTGTCTAAGCACCGGATTCAACAGGTATAATAGAGGTTACACACATCCTGTGGATAAATTTTCTGACAAAGATGTGGACTATATGCGCTCAGCTCTTGCATTGGCACGCCAGGGGCAGGGACTAGTATGGCCGAATCCATCCGTAGGCTGTGTAATCGTAAAAGATGGAATAGTTGTTAGCAGAGCGCGGACAGCCGATACAGGAAGGCCGCATGCTGAAACGCAAGCAATATCAAAGGCTGGCGCGGGCGCAAGGAATGCGGACATGTATGTGACACTGGAACCTTGTGCCCATACAGGTAAAACACCTCCTTGCTGCGACGCTATAGTCTCAGCAGGGATCAGGCGGGTCGTTGTTGCTTGCCCGGATAAGGATCACAGAACGGATGGTAAAGGGATAGAGGCATTAAAACGAGCCGGGATCAATGTTCAGGTCGGACTGCTCTCTGATACAGCCCGCATGTATAACAGGGGCTATTTCCTGAATCGTGAGCAGGGGCGGCCTATGTTTACCATAAAGGTGGCCACCACTCTTGATGCCATGATTGCATGCGGTAACGGTGCAAGTAAGTGGATTACCAGTACTCAAACCCGCAGATTTGCTCATCTGGAGCGAGCAAATCATGATGCGGTTCTTACCGGGATCGGCACTGTACTGGCTGACGACCCTGAACTGTCTGTCAGGCTCGAAGGAATTCATAAGAAATCACCTCGTATCGTTATTGATACTAATCTGAGACTGCCGGTTCAAAGTTGCATTCTCTCTACTTCCATGCATGGGCCAGTTTGGATATTCACCTGTGAACCAGAAAAAAATGAGAAGGTAGAGGCGCTTAGCAAATTTAATGTGGAAATATTTCGTGTGCCAAAGAACAGTGATGGACATTGCGATTTATTTAAAGTCGCTGCGATTCTTGGAGAAAGAGGATTAACTCGTGTGCTTGTCGAAGCGGGTCAAAAATTATCAGGTGCTTTTCTTCGTTCCGGATTATGTGACAGGCTTTTATGGTTTCGCTCGTCAGGAATAATAGGTGGAGATGGATTGTCAGTTTTTGGAGCGATGGGAGTTTCTTCTTTAGATCAACAGCTGTTATTCAAACGTCATGAATCCAGGATGATGGGAGAAGATTGTCTGGAAGTTTATGAGCGTAAAGCGTAAGGTCTTGCCATGTTTACAGGAATAATTACAGATATTGGTGAAGTGATAGCAATTGAACCGGGTGAACCGTGTCATATCAGTATTGCTACATCGTTTGATATGAATGATATAGAAATTGGGTCGTCGATTGCTTGTTCGGGGTGTTGCCTGACTGTAGTGTCTAAAAATGAGCGAGGTTTTTCAGTTGATGTGTCTAATGAGACATTGTCGCGGACAGCGATTGGTCTTTGGAAAAAAGAGAGTAAAATCAATTTGGAGCGGAGTCTGAGGCTAGGAGACGAGCTTGGTGGGCACATAGTATCCGGCCATGTTGACAGTCTTGCCGAGTTGATTTCTATACAAGAGGATGGCGGCTCCAAGCGTATGACTTTCTCCGTGCCGGATGATTTGTCATGCTTTATCGCATCAAAAGGATCCGTTGCCCTTGATGGCGTTTCTCTGACTGTAAATGAGACAGAAGATAATAATTTTGGTGTCAATATCATTCCACATACATTAAGTCATACAACTTTTGGGTTATTGACGGTTGGGGATAAGGTGAATCTTGAAGTTGATATGCTTGCTCGATATGTCGCACGGATGAATGAAAAGAGAAACAAATGAGTAAGCTGGCAATGTCGGATAACGTTAATAATTCCTGCGTCATTTCTACTACAGAAGAAATCATAGAAGAGGCGCGAAATGGGCGCATATTCATTCTTATTGATGATGAAGACCGGGAAAATGAAGGTGACTTGATTATTCCAGCAGACCGGATCTCTGCAGAAGCCGTAAATTTTATGATAAAAGAAGGACGAGGGCTAGTATGTCTGGCTATGGCAGCTGAAATCGCTGATCACCTTGAACTTCCCATGATGCCTCGTAGACATGAAAGCAAATTTGGTACTGCCTTTACTGTTTCGATTGAGGCGAGACAAGGGGTGACTACCGGTATTTCGGCAAGTGACAGGGCGCATACTATTCGTACTGCTGTTGACCCTAATACGGGCCCTGATGATATTTCAATTCCGGGTCATGTTTTTCCGCTGCGGGCGAAGGAAGGCGGGGTTTTGTCAAGAGCAGGACATACCGAAGCTGCTGTTGATATAGCTGCTCTTTCCGGTTTTTCACCAGCAGGGGTTATTTGCGAGATTATGAATGAAGATGGCTCTATGGCCAGACTGCAAGATCTGATACCTTTTGCCAAACGTTTCGGTCTGAAAATCGGAACAGTCTCTGATCTTGTTAATTACAGACTTTCTAAAGGAGAGAGCAATGATAGATGATGTATCGCCATTTGGGGGAAAGCCTCACGTTATGATAGTTGAAGCGAGATTCTATCAGGATATTGCCGATTTTCTGGTTGAGGGAGCGGTTGCTGAACTTAAGAAAGAAGAAGTTACATACGAGCGTTTTGCTGTGCCGGGCTCCTTAGAGATTCCTGCTGCTATACAATATGCAGTTCGTGGTCTGGATTTTTACACTGCCAGACGGCGTTTTGATGCTTATATCGCTCTGGGATGCGTTATCAGAGGTGAGACAACGCACTATGATATTGTATCGGAAGAAAGTGCCCGTGGATTAATGGATCTTTCTTTGCGCCATACACTTTCGATAGGCAATGGCATACTGACTTGCGAGAATCGTGAACAGGCTTTGTCAAGGGCTCGCCCAGATGGCAAGAACTGGGGCGGCAAGGCTGCTACGGCTGCACTTGAGATGCTCAAGCTGAAATCCAGATTTGGAATTTACCCCCGATAATGAATATAAAAATGAAAAAAGGCTCCAAAAAAGCAAGGTTAAGTGCTGCAAGGCTTGCAGCAGTTCAAACGGTTTACCAAATGCGTAGTGGCAATCATAGCGCTATAAACGCCGCCCGTGATTTTCTGGATCATTATTCAGGAATGGAAGTGGATGGAAATCTGCTACTGGAACCCGATACAGCCTTATACAGCAAAATTGTACAAGGAGTAGAAAAGCGGATCGATGAACTTCAGGTGATACTAAGCCAATCTTTGAATAATCAGACGCAAGCCATAGAAGAAGAAAAGAAAAAATCTATGGAAGCCCTTTTGGAAGCAATTCTTTTGTGCGGCATATATGAAATTGTTTCGCACAGGGATATTGATGCTCCTATTATAATTTCAGACTATATCAATGTTACTTATGCGTTCTACGATAAAAGCGAATCTGGTCTGGTTAATGCGGTTTTGGACAGGCTCGCATCCAACCTGCGCGTGTAAAAATAATACTTAAGATTAGCTGCATTATAGCAATTTAGGCTAATTAATCTTTAACTTCTTCTAATATATACTGGACAGGTATGAGATCGGCTGGGGGGCCGTAATCGAAATATACAGGTGTAAATTAGCAGAAAGATTAATATGCGTTTGCTATTAATGATCTCAATTATGTCGGCTTTTTTGTTGAGTGCCGGGGTGATTACATACACATTCTTCGGTAATAACACTGCTATCGCTGCCGAAAGTGGAGGGCACCCGGCAAAAAGCGGCAAACATGGAAAAAATGATAATCAATTCCAGTTTGTAGAAATTACTCCCTTAATGTTTCCGCTGATTGATCGCAACGGCACCAATCAGATAATAACTCTTGTGGTTTCAATTGAAGTAAAAAATAGTGAAGGAGCAGAGAAGGTAACTCTCCTGACCCCCAGGCTCAATGATGCCTATATTCAGGATCTTTATGGTTATTTGAGTCAGTATGCCAAAATGAATGGTGGCAGAGTGGAAATATCAGAAGTTAAAAAAAGGCTTAATCGTGTTACTGCCAGGGTGATCGGAGAAGAGCATTTTAATGACGTCCTGCTACAGGTTGTACAGCAAAGGCCCATTTAACAATATTATTTTTGCTTAGTAATAATTAAGCCCCTTATGTTTGAGGGGCTTAATATATTCATCAATTAATATCAATGACCTAGTTTGCTACAGGTAATTTCATTTTATAAAATGAACGCCAGACGAAGACTAGAGCAAGTATGAAAAACATGGTGCCAATATACGGGGCAACTGGTCGGAACTGTTCCTGTATAGCTATTTCCATCGCAAGAAGACCGAACAGGGTCGTAAACTTGATTATCGGATTCATTGCTACTGAGGATGTATCCTTAAAGGGGTCGCCAATAGTATCTCCGATAACAGTTGCAACATGCAGGTCTGTACCTTTTTCTTTCAGATCTGTTTCCACAATCTTCTTGGCATTATCCCAACAACCGCCGGCATTTGCCATGAACACTGCCTGATACAGACCGAACACAGCAATTGCTATCAGATAGCTAACAAAGAATGCTACCGGTGCGGCTGAGTTCAGCGGAGAAGAGAACATTGCAAAGGCCAGTGAGAAGCTGAAAAGAGCAACGAAGATATTGAACATTCCTTTCTGTGCATATTGAGTACAGATTTTTACAACGTTCTTAGAATCTTCGAGAGAGGCCTTTTTGATTTTGCTATTAAGCTTAATATTATCCTTGATGTACTGAACGGCCATATAAGCACCGGCAGAAACAGCCTGTATCGAAGCGCCCGTAAACCAGTAAATTACTGCACCACCAGTAATAAATCCCAGAAGTGTATAAGGATTAAGGAGATTGAGAACCGTTTCCGGCTCGATGCCCAGTGTCTCACGTATCACCAGAATCAGAGCAAAGATCATGGTCGTGGCACCGACTACGGCAGTTCCTATCAAAACGGGTTTGGATGTTGCCTTGAATGTGTTTCCGGCGCTGTCGTTTTCTTCGAGATATTCTTTTGCCACCTCGAATTCCGGCGTAAATCCAAACTCTTTTTTGATGCTGTTCTTAATGCCCTTTTGTTCCTCAATGAGAGAGAGCTCGTAAACTGACTGTGCATTGTCAGTGATCGGGCCATAGCTATCTACGGCAATTGTTACAGGGCCCATGCCGAGGAATCCAAAAGCTATCAAGCCGAAGGTGAACACGGCCGGATAAATCATAATATTTTCCGGAAAGAAAAGATTCGCCGTGTAGCCTGCAAACATCAGGAGCATAATCACCATACCTATCCAGAAAGCGCTGAAATTGCCGCTTACAAGTCCTGAAAGCACCGTAAGTGATGCCCCGCCTTCTCTGGAGGCTGTAACAACTTCCTGAGTGTGTTTGGACTTGGTGCTGGTAAAGATCTTGGTGAACTCAGGAATAACGGCAGCCCCAAGAGTTCCGCAACTGATAATTATAGAAAGTGTCAGCCACATATTGCCAGGCAGGCTGGACAACTGCCAGTAACTAACAACAAATGTAACTGCTACTGAAAGGGCTGATGTGATCCAAATCAAAGCTGTAAGGGGGGCTTCGAAGTTCAGCTTTTTCTTTCCTGTGTATATTGCCTTGCTCAGCAGATCGTTGATCCAGTATGCCCCCATAGAGGTCAGGATCATCAAAAACCGCATGGTAAATATCCATGTTAGAAGCAGGATTTGAAACTCTGGTCCTACAGCAAGTAAAATGAAGCTGATTAATGCAACACCTGTTACGCCATAAGTTTCAAAGCCGTCCGCTGTAGGCCCTACGCTGTCACCGGCATTATCTCCTGTACAATCGGCAATTACGCCAGGGTTACGGGGATCGTCCTCTTTAAGGTTCAGAACAATCTTCATCAGGTCTGAGCCTATATCAGCGATCTTCGTGAATATCCCGCCGGCAACCCGCAGTGCGCTAGCTCCCAGTGACTCACCGATAGCAAAACCGATAAAACATGCACCGGCTAGTTCGCCCGGAATGAAGAGTAATATGATCAGCATAAGAAGTAACTCAACACTTACGAGAAGAACTCCGATACTCATGCTGACCCTTAAAGGCAGCCTGATTACAGCCAGAGGATCATTCCTGAGGGCTGTAAAAGCGGTTCTGGAGTTGGCGTGCGTATTCATGCGTATGCCGAACCAGGCTACAAGATAAGAGCCCAGGATGCCCAAGGCTGACCAGGCGAGGATCAAAAAGACAGCGGTAGCGCCCATATGCTGGAGATAGCCAAAGTAGAACGCTATACAAGCTGCAAGAAACAATTCGAGAATTATTAAAAATTTACCCTGCTGAATCAGGTAGGTTTTGCAAGTTTCAAAAATCAGTTCTCCGACCTCCAGCATGGAGCGGTGAACCGGTACTTTTTTGATTGCAAGGTATTCGGCAAGACCAAACAGCAGTCCAAGGCAGCATACGCCCATACCTAACAGCAAGAAGTTAAAGCTGGCAGGGTCGCTCCTGAAATCCGGAACGACAAGACTTGCCTCGCTGGCAAAAGCATTTTGTGCAAAAGAAAAGAGGAGAAAAGTGAGAAAAGTTAAAAAGATTGTACTTTTAATTTTACACGACATAGCGGGGATCCTTTGTTCTGTAGCGACGACATCTTAGTAAAAAAAACATGCTGCATGAACTAAAAAATAGCAGGAATACAAATAAATCGTGAAGCGGAACAAGAGGACAGGAGAAAACAGGCGCAGAAAAACTACACCTGCATTCAAAAAGATTTAAAGGACTTTATTCTTCCTGGGGATTGAATTTCCCTAAATTACCCAGGAATTGCTGCATTACTGTAATATCATTTCCATGTGTCGGAGTTTCACGTTTGCTGATAGGAATCTCAACGCGGTTGCCTTCACGCTCTGTTACTGACTCAACGACTCCGCTATCAGTGAAAGTAACTATGATTACTCGCTCGTCTACGATTTCGGGGTCGAATATGCCATGTTTTTCTGTGTGCTGGCCGAGATAATACCAGATTTTTTCGTTAAACGGTGCAACGGTTGTGGGAGAGCCAAGGATACGCATGACTTCGCTTCGAGTGTGAGTGCCTGGCACTATCTCGCTTAATTGATAAGGTTCTACGAAATTTCCCCTTGTTGCCGTAACAGGTGTGCAGGCAGGCATTAAGCTGATAGCTGTAGCTATCAAAATTCCAGCTCCAACTGTAAAAAGCCTTTTGGTATTATTTGTCTTCATTTTAAAAATCCCGCAGAGTTATCTTACAGATACCAATCTATAACCTTGTTAATTGATCGCAACTTTATTATCTAATCGGATGAAAAGCAATTATGTGTGAATTGGTGAAAGGTGTTTATTCATGAAAAGAGGCCCGGCGAAGATTTTACCCGAGTGGTCTTACAGGGTTCAGGCTGAGGAGATTAGTCGTTCTCCGACTCGTCTATCTATTGTGGCCAATGAAAACGAAAGATCCGCCGTGGCAAGGCGTCTTGGTCTGTTATCACTGGATGCCTTAAAAGCTGATATCGAACTCGCAAGGGATAGAAAGGAACACGTTGTGCATGTTACTGGCAAGCTGTATGCAGAGCTTGTTCAGGAATGTGTTGTTTCGCTTGAGCCGGTAAAGACTAAGATAGAAGAAGAATTTGAGGGCTGGTTTGCCGATAATGAAAATACAGTTTCTTTTGTTAAAGCCCGGCAAGACAGGCTTAGAGAGAAAACTGGCATAGATATACCAATGCTTGATGAGCAAGAGGATCCTGATCCCATCATTGATGGAATGATTGATATAGGGGAATTAACTGTTCAGCATCTTTCACTCGCGGTTCCCAGGTATCCTCATAAAGAAGGGGCGGATTGTGTGCCCGGTGACAAGACTTTGGAGGTCGAGGAAGACAAGTCTGAAATACGTAAAAATCCATTTGCTGCGTTGAGGGACTGGAAGTCACGTTAAAAAAAATCCCAGATTCCTCTTGCGCCAACAAAGTTTTTTAGTTAAAAACCGTGGTCAATTCCCGGTAAGGATATAAAAATATGGCAGTTCCAAAGAAGAAAACATCCAAATCAAAACGCGACACGCGGCGCTCGCATCATGCGCTGAATGCAGTTAACTGGGTTGAGGATTCTCATACCGGAGAGCCCAAGCGCCGTCATCATATTGATCTCAAGACGGGCATGTATAAAGGCCGCCAGGTACTTGACGAGAAC
>CAZJRT010000060.1:0-8659 GCA_964548445.1 uncultured Pseudobdellovibrionaceae bacterium | reverse complement strand
ATGCGCCTTGCAATAAAGCGAGGATCCTCTCCGCCTTCCAGCATTCTTGCAAACCAGTACAGCGCGGCATCGGGGTCTGATCCCCGCACACTTTTATGAAGCGCGGATATCAGATTGTAATGGCCTTCCTCGGCTTTGTCATAGAGCGGAGCCCGGCGCTGAACAAGAGCCATAAATTCTTCCGGGGCCAAATCATGTTCAGCCTGCTCAAACACCTGCGCGGCCATGGTCAGGGAATAACGCCCGTCGCCATCAGCCATGGCTTTCAGCATATCGCGGGCTTCGGAAGTAAGAGGCAGTTCCTTTCCGGCGTCTTCCTCGGCGCGTTTAAGCAAAGTTTCAAGCGCATCATCATCAAGGCGCTTGAGCACGAAAACCTGACACCTCGAAAGCAGAGCGCCGTTAAGCTCAAATGAGGGGTTTTCAGTAGTGGCCCCTATAAGGGTAATCGTGCCATCCTCGACTACCGGAAGGAAGGCATCCTGCTGCGATTTATTGAAACGATGGATCTCATCCACAAAAAGAAGGGTGCCTTGCCCATTTTGTCTTCTGATGCGCGCAGAATCGAAAACCTTGCGAAGATCAGCCACGCCGGAGAAAATCGCTGAAATCTGCTCATAATGCTTTTCGGTGTGACTGGCCAGAATCCGGGCCAGCGTGGTTTTACCGGTCCCCGGAGGTCCCCAGAGCACCATGGAAGAAATCTTGCCGCTATCTGCCATACGGCGGATTGGAGCACCTTCTCCCACCAGATGATCCTGCCCGACTATTTGTGCAAGCTCTTCGGGCCGCAGACGGTCGGGAAGAGGCCTCGATGAATTTTTTTCCTGTTCTTCGTTTTGAAAAAGATCGACCATAAGATTTCGTACACAATAATTAGCGGTCATACAAGCAAGCTCGCAGTAACCGAAAATTAACGTGGAGCTTATATTCTCGTTTGCCAGTATAGTTCCTGTTTAGAGTAAGAAGCATGCCTGACGTAAAACCAAAGTTTCCAATCATCAAAAGAACTGGCCTGATAAAAGTCTGGGCGCTAATCGGTTTGATGACCGCTGGTCTCTGGTATGTTTTTTCTGACACCTACCCGACCATCTCTCCTTTGCACCTGATTTTTGCAATAGTGCTATATTCTGTTTTTTTCTTTTTATTCATTAAAAATAAAAACCACACCGCCATGTACCAGTTCGACAGAAACAAACTGATCTTGTATCCATTCCGCTGGCATGGTCTAACCGCTAACAAAAGCATCCATATACGGATAGACATTGATGGCCGGGACCGTTTACAGGTTAGAAAGGTAGATCATACTGGCCAGTATGGCATTAAGGTCAAAACTGATTATCGGTGTTATCTGGTCACAGATAAAGTGCCGGAAAAATCAGAAAGCTTTTTGCTGAAGGCTTTCAAGAATGAAGACGATGCCTTTGATTACGCTAATAACATGGCAGAACTACTTGACCTGAAGATAGAATTCACGAGGTGATTACCTCAACATAATCCGGCGCAACTGGCCTCCGCTGTTAATTATCAAATCAATCGAATAGCCGCTGCGTTGCAGACTTTTCTGCGCTTCGCGTACATCTTTCACTCTTTCGCCATTGACCTGAACTATAATATCCCCGGGAGAAACAACTCTTGAAGCAGGCGAGCGGTTTTGAACATCTGTTACGACCACACCTTCTTCCTCTTCCAGCCCCAGCTCAAAAGCAACTGAAGGATTAATGTTGGCGATAGTCGCACCAGCCAAAGGATGACGGCCATCGAGCAAGGTCTCGTTACGGGGCGGCTTTTCTGGAGGAAGCGTTGCTTTCACATTAATTTCCCTCTCCTCGCCATTTCGTACTACAGTAAAAATTGCTGATTCCCCAATCGGCACCTGAGCCCAGCGGAATTTCATCTCGGCGGCATCGCGAACCGGCTTACCGTTTATTGCAGTAATAACATCGCCTTGCTCCAGACCGGCCTTGCGCGCCGGACTTTCACTATTCATGTCGGCAATCAATACTCCTGCAGGCGTTTCCAGATCGAGCGAAGCGGCCAGATCCGTATCAATCTGCTGCCCCATGAGCCCTAACCATGCTCTGGCTATGCCCCCTGCACCAACCTGCCCGGCTTCTTCAGCAGCCATGATGACAGTGACCATTTCCGAAGGAATTGCAAAACCAATACCAAGAGAACCGCCGCTACGCGAATAAATGGCCGTATTAATTCCAACTATTCTACCATCCATGGATACTAGAGGTCCGCCCGAATTACCGGGGTTAATGGCAGCGTCAGTCTGGATGAAAAAGTTATAATCATTAATATTGAGGTTTGGCCGCGCCAATGCCGAGACTATTCCACTTGTCACTGTTTGACCAACGCCGAATGGATTGCCAATAGCTATCACCAGATCTCCGACTTCCAGCGACTCGCTGGGCTTGACCGGAACATAAGGGAAAATCTGCTCATCTGCCTGAATACGAAGTAACGCCAGAGCAGACGGTTCATCGCTTAAGACTACTTCTGTTTCAAACTCCCGGCCATCGGACAACACGACGGTTACTTCGTCCGCGTTGCGTATTACATGCGCATTAGTCACTACCAGACCATCGTTGCGAACTATCACGCCCGAGCCCAAAGCACTCTCCACCCTTTGCCGGGAAAGGCCACCACGCCCCAGAAAATCTCCGCCGAAAAACGGGGCAAAAAACGGATCATCCAGAAACGGATGACGGAAGCTGGTGGTAACAGTCCGGGTCGAGGAAATACTGACTACGGCAGGAGCTACCTTTTTAACCAGAGGGGCATATGAAAGCTGGATTTGTTCGCGACTAAACGGGACCTCTTTGTCCTGCGCCCAAGCCACTTGAGGCACGGCAATGCCTAGCATAAACAACGCCAGTAAAAACAGATTGCGCAAATTTGTCCGGAACATATTTCCCCCGATGTCTGGTTTGGGAAAAATCTAGCGCAGCGACAGGATTTTGCAAGAACGAAAAAATTACCTACATAGCCCGCAGAGCGAAGGAAGAAGCCGAACAAAAAACTTTTTAATCATAGACCGGCGGGAACAAAACGTGTGCACATAAAAATGCAAGGGCAAAAAAAGAGATAATTGACAATTGTCGCTTGTCATTATATTATGGATGAAATAAATGATTGTTAGTTTCCGGCATCGCGGCCTTAAGAAGCTGTTTTATGATGACGACGCGAGCAAGGTTTCGGCGAACTACAGGGAAAGAATAGAGAACATTCTTTTTGCACTGGATCAGGCCAGAACAATCGATGACCTGCGGTTGCCAGGCAACAGGCTCCATGCGCTCGTCGGAGATATGAAAGGATGCTGGAGTATTACAGTATCTGCCAACTGGCGTATCGTTTTCCGTTTCGAAGATGGCGAAGTCAGTGACATCGACTTGATAGATTATCGTTGAACAAAAGGATCAAATAAATGATGAAGAATCCTCCACATCCTGGCCGCATCGTCAGAATGGATTGCATGGAGCCGCTCGGGCTGACCGTTACCGAAGCGGCAAAAGCCCTTGGAGTGACCCGGCAGGCGCTCAATAACCTCGTGAACCTCAAGAGCGGCATTTCGCCGGAGATGGCGATACGCCTTGAAAAAGCATTCGGCAGCACCGCCGATATGTGGCTGCGCCTGCAAAGCGCCTATGACCTCGCGCGGGCACGCAAGAAACAGGATAATCTAAAAGTCACAAAACTCTGGCCGAAGGACGGCGACACGGCAGGGGTGGGGTGAGGAAAGCGGAAACAATTAAAATGATTACACCTTTTGGAATCGTATTCTTAACTCTCTTTTTCTGTCTCCCGGCTATTCCTTACATTACCTATAGAAAAGCAAAATACTGACCGAATAACGGGAAGGGAACCGGGGAACCGGGACGGAAACCGAAACAGTTTACGCAGAAACTGGACAGATTATATTTTTACCGCACCGTTTTCCGTCACCCCGGTGAAAACCGGGGTCCATTGTGACAATCGGCAAGTTCAGTATGGATTCCGTTTTTCAACGGAATGACGGATTAATGTCTTGGTGGTAAGAATATAACTTGTCCCTGTTTTTGGACTGGATTGCTTCGTCGCTTCACTCCTCGCAATGACGTTAAGAAAAATACTATTTAGCCATCAAAGCAATATGTCTTTTGTGAGCGGATCATATTGCTTTAAAGCCTTGCCGGTTCTTTTTCCCAGCACCTCCCAATATTCCGATGGTGGCAGGCCGCCTTCGGCGGGGCCGGGGCGCAGGACGATAATATCCCCTTCCGTCAGCACATGGCCTTCCGGTACATCTTTGGCCGCATAAAGACTTTTTTGCGCCATGGATTTGGTATCGAGTTCATCGTCCGAAGCAGGACGCTTCACACCATCGCCCAAAGCCTGCTCGACATCGCGAATTGCCGCTACCATTTCCGCCAGCTCATCAGGTTCTAACGAGGCTTTATGATCCGGTCCTTCCATATTCCGGTCCAGCGTAAAGTGTTTTTCGATTACGCAGGCGCCTCTTGCCACGGCTGCAACAGGGATATGAATGCCTTTGGTATGGTCAGAAAACCCGACTCTAAAACCAAAAGCTTCGCGTAAAGTATCCATTGCTTTTAAGTTCACATGATCCGGCGGTGTCGGGTATTCGGAAGTACAGTGCAGGATAATGACTTTATGTTTCAGCTTTTCCTGAGCTGCCGGATCTACAAAAGCCTTGCGGAAAGTTTCTTTTGATGGCGTGTCTTCATAACCGGCATAGCCAAAAGCCAGCGCTCCGAGAGCCTCTTCAATTTCGTCAAGCGAACTCATACCCGTAGAAAGGATGAGACTTTTTCCAGTTCTGGCAGTTTCAAGCAGTAACGGGTGATTTGTTGTTTCGCCGCTACCCAATTTGATCCGCGCTATATTAAAACCAAAAGCAAGCTGTTTGAGGCTCTCTATGTCAAAAGGAGTAGAGAGAAATTCAATACCGCATTTCTCACAATGAGCTATCAAATCTTTATGATTCTGCTCGCTTAGCTCCAGTTTTTTGAGCATCTCGAACTGCGATTCTTCCGCCCCTGTCTGCTCTATCTGATATTTTGCCTTGCGGGCTTTAGGGCTGACCAGCCGGGAAGCTGTAAAACTCTGGAACTTGACGATATCGGCTTTGGCTTCGGCTGCCGCTTCGATCAGTTTTTTAGCGATATCCATATCGCCATTATGATTGACGCCTGCTTCTGCGATTATCAGAGTTTTAGGCATGCTCGCCCCGTTCATGGAATTTCTTTTTATGCAGACCTTTGATATTATCTATATTTTTCAACGTATTAATAATACGCTCAGCGCTATGGCCATCGCCATAAGGGTTTTTTACATTTTTAGGTTTTTTATCCTTTAACTTTAGAACAGCCTTCATTATCGCTTCACGATCAGGCAGGCAATCAATAACTGACGCCGCTTTTAAACGGCCTTCCTGCCGGTCGCCGATATTGATTGTCCATGTTCCAAAGCTGGGCGCCTCATAAAGACCCGAAGAGGAATTACCGACCACTGCATCTACATGCCTTAAAGCGTTCAGATAAAGCTCCGTGCCAAGAGACTCATGATAGCAGGCATTCTCATGCTTGTTAACGAACGCTTTTATCATGCCAGTGATGCGGACTCCTTGAGGATCGGCGTTGCTGCCGGTAAAAATCAGGCCCGCTTTATTTCCCAGCCCCTCAAGAGCCGCCAGCATTTCGGCACATTGTTCAAGAGAATTGGCTGCCTGGGTTATCGGATGAAAAGTAATCAGGTAATTTTTTTCTCGGGGAGCAAAAGAGATAGCCTCAAAAAATTCCTGCCTGTCCATTTGTCTTACTGTGTGAATGTGGTCCAGACTTGGGCTGCCGACCAGATGCACGTTAGCCGGATTTTCTCCCATCTGGATTACGCGCTTTTGCGCCTCAATATTTGTAACCAGATGAATATGAGAAAGCTTGGTTATAGCGTGGCGGATAGAATCATCGATCGCGCCTTCAGTCACGTCGCCGCCAAACATATGCGCCATCGGAATTTGCGCAATCAAAGCCGCCTGCGCCGCGCCCAGCATTTCGTAACGATCGCCCGTTAACAGCAATAAATCCGGCTCCATTTCATTAAACGCATCCGATAGCGCCATTATTTCGCGGCCCAGGGCGCGGGTTATTGCAGCAGCTGTATCATCTCCATCAAGGCCAATATCGAGCGTCTTGTGGATTATGAATCCCTGATCGCGAATGGCCTCGTCTGTTTTCGCAGGAATATGCTGGCCCGTGACAATCAGCCTAAGATCAAAATGAGGATCATCGCGCATTAATTTAAGCACCGGAGACATTAACCCCCAGTCTGCCCTGCTTCCGGTAATAGCGGCTATTTTAAGAGCCATAGCCCCTCCCCAGTTTTGCGCTGGATGGCAGGTTGATAATTCTTTTTTCCAAAGATTTTGATACTTCCAGATCCATGCGCGGACAATTCTTGTACATTGGCAGGCTATGCATCAAATTCCAGACCGGTCGGCAAAGAAAGCCGTTTTCATGAAGATATTCCAGTATTTCATCTCTCATTTGCGAAACATCTTCATCAAGCACTACGGCGTTAAGCCAGTAATTGCTTTTTACATTTTCCGACTCTTTAAAGAAAGATACGCCTTTAACTTCCGCAAAAGCTTTATCGTATAGATCGGCAAGACGTCTTTTATCCGAAACGAAACCCTCTAACTGTTCTAATTGGGCGCAGCCAAGGGCGGCATTTATATTCGGCATGCGGTAGTTATAACCGACAGGATTGTGGTCAAACGCCCATTGGTGGGGTTTTTTTGCAGTAGTCGTCAAATGTTTGGCAAGCGAGGCCAATTCCTCATCGTCTGTAAGGATTGCTCCTCCGCCGCCGGTGGTGATGATTTTGTTGCCATTAAATGACAACGCCGCCAGCTTGCCGTAAGAACCGCAGGGACGGCTTTTATATGTACTGCCCAGAGATTCGGCGGCATCTTCTATAACAGGTATTGCATATTTACCGGCAACGTTATTAAGAGCCTCCATGTCTACCGGGTGGCCGAAAATATGCACCGGAACAATCGCGGCCAGTCTGCGGCCAGTCTTTTTATTGATCGTTCCCGATGGCGAAGTTCTGGCGATCTGTTCGAGATATTTATCGAGCTTTTCAGGATCTATACCCAGAGTATCCTTGGAACAATCGACAAAATGGGGAATCCCTCCGCAATAGGATACGGCGTTGGCTGTAGCAATGAATGTAAGAGAGGGAATGAGAACTTCATCATCACTTTCAACTCCCGCCAGACTAATGGCTGTATGTAACGCAGACGTGCCGTTGACGGTTACAACGGCATATTTAACGCCACAAGCCTTAGCCAGTACTTGCTCGAATTTATCTACGTACCCGCCGACAGAGGAAACCCAGCCAGTATCGATGCATTCACAGACGTACTTCTTTTCATTTCCTCCAAAGCAGGGTTCGTGAAGCGCATAAGGCTTACCATCCTCTGGAAGGACTGTTTTGAGGGCAGTGATAATTTCTTCTTTCAGGGACATTTCTAAATATTATACCTGTCTGTCTTATAAAGCTTCAGGTTTTCGGGATTGCGGAACCATTCGGCTGTTTCAGCTAAAGCTCTTCTCAAACCTTCGGGCGAAGCATACTCCGGACTCCAGTCCAGCAATTGTTTCGCTTTATCAGTTCCGGCCAAAAGGCGATCCACTTCGCTGTTTTCCGGGCGCATGCGCTGGCCATCGGTTTCAATTTCTATTTCGGCACCCATGGAAGCGGCTATAGTATGAGCCAAATCTTCAATACTGATTTCATGACTGCTGCCGATATTAATGGTCTGACCTTCAAGGCCCTTCGTGAATGCTGCGCTGATAAAGCCCTGCACGGTATCTTTAATGTAGGAAAAATCGCGAGTGGGGTGCAATGCGCCCAGCGAGATCTTGCGTTGCCCTGATGCGATTTGACCAATGATTGTCGGGATTACTGCTCTGGCCGACTGGCGCGGGCCAAACGTGTTGAATGGCCGCAAAATAGTCACGGGTGTATTAAACGAATTGTAGAAAGAAAGCGCGATATTATCGGCCCCTATTTTGGATGCCGAATACGGAGATTGCGGCTGCATAGGATGATCTTCGGTAATCGGCACAAAACGAGCTGTGCCATAAACCTCTGACGTAGAAGTGCTCACAACCCGCTGCACTCCGAGCTCGCGCGCGGCCTGTACGACATTCAGCGTGCCCTTGATATTGGTATCCACATAAGTATCGGGCGAGTGATAAGAATAGGGAATGGCGATTAATGCGGCCAGATGCAGGACTATGTCGCAATCTTTCATAGCCGTGCGTACGCCATGCGGATCTCTGATATCACCGGCAAAAACATCCAGCGACTTTTTTATCCCGTCTTCAGAATGGTCCAGCCATCCCCAGCTGTTGAAAGAATTGTAAAAAACGAAGGCCCGGACATCGTGCCCGGCGCGAACCAGCGCTTCCGTTAAATGAGAACCGATAAACCCATCAGCTCCGGTTACAAGTATTTTACGCATGCGATACAAGCCCGATTGATATATAAATCAAATTGTACTAACCCGAATGGGATGTTATTACAATTACATTCTAAGGTTCAGACCATAAACTGCCAATGTATCAATTCCTGACTGAAATAA
>CAZJRT010000059.1:0-8673 GCA_964548445.1 uncultured Pseudobdellovibrionaceae bacterium | reverse complement strand
TACCGGCAACAACGTCTTCACCTTGAGCGTTGATCAGGTATTCGCCGTAGAAGTAGTTTTCGCCGGTCGAAGGATCGCGGGTAAAGGCAACGCCTGTTGCGCAATCTTCACCCATATTACCGAAGACCATTGTCTGAACGTTAACAGCTGTGCCCCAGTTACCTGGAATTTCGTTGATCTTCCGGTAAGAGATCGCACGAGGTGCCATCCATGAGCTAAATACAGCGCCAATGCCGCCCCAGAGCTGCTCCATCGGATCGGTCGGGAAAGGCTTGCCGGTATGCTTTTCGACAATCGCCTTGTATTGCGGGACGATTTCCTTCCAGCCTTCGGCTGTGATCTTAACGTCAAGGTCAATATTGTTTTTCTTTTTGTAGGCGTCGAGGATTTCCTCAAAGTCATGGTGCGGTACACCCAGAACAACATCACCATACATGTTTACAAAACGGCGGTAGCTGTCCCATGCGAAACGTTCGTCACCTGACTTGGTCGCCAGACCTTTAACGGTTTCGTCATTCAGGCCAAGGTTAAGGACGGTGTCCATCATTCCCGGCATTGAAATTCTTGCGCCGGAGCGAACCGACATCAGCAGCGGGTCGTTTACATCGCCAAACTTCTTGCCCTGGTCGCGCTCGATGCTGGCCAAAGCTTCTTCAACCTGCGTTTTCAGTTCTTCAGGGTAGGTGTTGTTGTTGTCGTAGTAATAAGTACATACTTCGGTATTGATCGTGAAACCGGGCGGAACAGGCAGGCCCATATTAGCCATTTCTGCAAGGTTGGCGCCTTTACCGCCGATGAGGTTTCTCATATCAGAGCGGCCGTCAGTCTTCTCGCCGCCAAACTGGTAAACCCATTTCGTCATTTAGGATCCTCTTGGTTTTTTGTGAATTGGAGTGTGACAATACATTAATCATTTCCGCTTTAGAAGAAAGGGAAAAAGAACGGAAATCTGCGAAAAAAACGATAATTTCGCTAAAGTGGGGATTAATTCCGCAAAAGCAACCGGAAAGCAGCTAACTTTGTGTGTGATCAACCTCTGGATAATCGCCAGTCTTTGAGCTGTAGTGGAATTGTATTACAAGTCTTTGATCATCATCAGGCAGAGATCATCATCAAAAGGACGTATTTCGCCGTGCGAAACGGTTATCCGGTCGTAGGTTACTCCGCATCCGTCAGGTATGTAACCAAGACGGGCATATAATCGTTGTGCAGGACCATAATCTGACAACAGACCTACCCCAATGCCCATTTGCTCATGCCCCTTGGTTCTGGCCAGGGTTTCACAATAGTGGATCAGGGAAGTTGCGACTCCTTTGCGTCGCGCTACCGGAATAACATTCAGATCCTGAATCTCCGGAATGCCGAACTTGCGGAAGAAATGGTATTTGGGCTTCCAGTTGAGCATGCAGTAGCCGACCAAAATGTCGTCAAGTCTTGCTCCCAGCAGAAGGCGCTTGCCGTCCTGTTGCTCGGCCAGGCACTGGTGATAATAACCTTCAGGTTTATAAAAACCTACTTTCTCAAATATCTGGCGAAGCTCTCTGGCTTCTTCTTCGGTGTTAATATTTACTATAATGGGGCAGACTTCAGGGACTGGTCTGATAGCGCCCAGTAATCCTAGTTCGTGCATGAATATTCACCTGCGGCCATACAGCCTTAAAAAGAAGTTTGAAAAAATACCGGCTTATAGAAATCTGTCCGCCTATGAACACTTTTGGGGTATTTCATAAGCTGGATTTCGATTTTTTACAGTTTTGGTTGCTGCCGGAACAACCAAGCATCAACTTATATTTTATTACAAAAGCGGCTTTCGTACAATTAGTATCGCCCATGCCAAGATTTACTGGCAGAGCTAGTATTCAATTCCTTCTCGTTCGAGAATATCACTATAAAAATCAAGGTATGCTTTTAAGGTATTTTTAGCAGTAAATTCATGTAGATAGCGATCATGACCCTTTTCGCCAAGTCTTTGTTTCAATGAAGGATCGCTGATAAGAGTTTTGATTGCATTCGTAAGCATGCCCACATCGTCGATATCGAAGATCAAACCATCTTCGTTGTTGCGGACGAACTGTCTGGGGCCATCGGCATTAGAGGTTATAAGGGGGGTCTTTTGTGCCCATGCCTGCACGAATACAGTCCCAAAGGGCTCGTATCTTGAAGGAAAAACACAGATGTCCGCAGCCTGAAGAAGTGCCGCCCGATCCTCTCGCCATCCCAGTAACTTTACACGTTCCTGCAATCCCAGTTCTGCCCGGAGATTTTCAAGTTCGCCGCGAAGCGGTCCCTCTCCGGCGATCCAGACATACACATCTGGCAGGTCTTTTACCGCTTTCATGAGTGTGTCGAAAGCTTTTGCCTGATGCAGGCGTCCCAGTGCAATGAGCACAGTGGCCTCTTCAGGCGTATCAAGATCATTACGGTTGGCAGGCTGGACGCATTCTTCCGTCTCGGCAAAATTGTTAATGTGTTTGACCTTATCCGGACTGACGCCAGCTTCGATAAGATGTCTGCGGATGTCGGGAGTTATGGTGGTAAAGTAATCTGTATTGGGGAAATGAGATAACTTGTAATAGCCACCTAATCTTGAACAAATCAGGTAGCGCGGGATTTTCATCGAGGCTTTCCATGGCGCAGCTTTTTGCGCTGCCCGGGAAAGCCAGGTTTGCACAATATGTGGGCGATAACTCTTGCATATTTGAGCAAGCCGCCATGGCGTGAACATATCTGCCTTGCCGCCGAAGGGAAGCTCGTAAGTTGTTATTCCTGCATTATCAAGACGGCTAACTCTGGTTTCATTTGGCCGGGTTGCAATCCGTACATCGATATTGTTTCTGGCCATAAGTTCGCACATATCGATGCAGGCGGTTTCAGCACCTCCATGCTCTGCTCCGGCCATGAGATGTAATATTCTCACTTGAAGTTATTATTCCTGTCCGTTGGATGGATTTTCGCCAGAAGGCAGGTTTTTACCTTCAGGCACTGGAATAGAACTCAGCGTTTCCCTGAGCTGTCTTGACAGGTTTTCTTCGGTAACATCCATGTTCTCCAGCAAATACTGGCATGCTTCCCGATCAGTTACATATTTTTTCTCAATTTTGCCCCTGGTGTATTCGGCTGCTTCTTTAACCATTTCCAGATGTTTATGGATTTTATCCGGCTCAATCAGATCCTGATTTTCAATTGTTTTGTTCAGGTGTGCCTCAGCCTGCGCCAGAAGTGGCGATAGAACCTCCCACCAGCGTTGATATCTTTCTTCCAGCGCATCTTGCATATCTGGCTGGGCTGTTTCACAGGCCTCCGCCGCGCCGGAAACCATTCCCTGAATGTATTTCACAGCCCGGATAATGCCATCGCGCATTCTGGTAGCGTAAATGAATTTAAGTTCTTCTTCGTCCATACCTGACAGCAATTCATCCGTATTTTTTGCCAGACGTTTTACAGGGTCGGTGGAATCATTCGTTGTTTCTTTTGTTTCTATAGTTGTTTTGTTATCGGGATTTTCCGCCTCCTGTGCCCATGCGGAAATGGGATATGGCGTTATTACGGCAGCGAAGAAGGCGGAAAATATGATCAGGGATATCAGGTGGCGCATTGCGGTCTCCAGGGCAAGTGAACTTCCAGTTCACAATAATATAGGCGACTGGGTTAAGCCATGCAAAAAAAAGCCGCCGGAAAAGTCCGGCGGCCAGGAATCAAGCCCATCTGGTTACTGCCTGTGTCCGGTGTTTCAGGTCTGCGGGGCAACGGTACCGGACAAAAAGCTGCAAATGGACAAGGCTACAAACACACAATCACTAATTCAGGAGTAGGGGGTCCTTTCTCTTAACTGTCCGTCTATTTACATATAGTATCAAGCTTAAGTAAAAGTGAGGTAAAAAATGGATAAAATTTTAGACAATTGTTACTTTGCTGTTGCTCATGTAAAATGCGGTCTCTGAATATGTGTCTCTACAACGGATTATTTCGAAATGGTTTTTAAAATATCTTCCCGGTCTGATGTTCCCGCATTTCGTGCTCTTGATATTCTGAGAGAAGTGAATGAAAGGGTGGCCCAGGGCCAGGACATAAAGAGACTTGAGGCTGGCCAGCCGTGCTTTGGTGCCCCGGCCGGTGCACTGGAAGCTGCTCGAAACTGTCTGATTAATGACCCCCGCCAAGGCTATACCGAGGCTCTTGGCATGACCTCTTTGAGGCAAAGAATTGCCCGGTATTATAAAGAAAATTATTCCGTTGAAATTGATTACAGCCGGATTGCTATTACTTTTGGGTCGTCCGGAGGATTTTTGCTCTCGTTTATCGGTCTTCTGGATGTGGGTGATAAAGTAGCCATGGCCTGTCCGGGTTATGCCGCTTATCGCAATTTTTTAAAATCGCTGGGAATTACTCCAGTTGAGTTTGATGTAGGAGAAGATACCAATTATCAACCGACCGTCGCTCACCTTGAGGCATTAAAGGAAGATATTGATGGATTGATTATCTGCTCTCCGGCCAATCCAACGGGAACGATGATAGCTCCTGATCAGCTCAGGGAAATAAGCCAGTGGTGTGAGGATAACGGGGTCAGACTCTTTTCGGATGAGGTTTATCATGGAATCACTTATGAAGAGCCTGCCGAAACGGTGCTGAAATTTACGGACAAGGCTGTAGTTCTTAACAGTTTTTCCAAATATTTTGCGATGACGGGCTGGCGTCTTGGCTGGCTAGTGCTTCCTGAGGAGGCCGTAGATCCGGTAAAGCGCCTTGCAGAAAATCTTTTCGTATCTCCCCCAACGCTGGCCCAATGCGTTGCAAAAGAGATTTTCGATTACCGCGATGATCTTAACGGCTATCTGGACGTGTACCGGGCTAATCGCGATCTTCTTAGAGAGGAACTTCCGAAGGCCGGATTTTCCAAACTCTCGCAGGCTCAAGGGGCGTTTTATTTCTATTGTGATATTCATCATTTGACTAATGACAGCATAGCTTTTTGCAAGAGAATGCTAGATGAAGCCAAAGTGTCTGTTACTCCGGGATCCGATTTTGATGTCGGCAGGGGTAACGGGACGATTCGTATTTCTTATGCAGGTGGTACAGAAGATATCAAAGAGGCTTGTCGCCGCCTCCAGGAATGGAGCAAATAGGCATTTAGTCAGCGTGGCAGAAGCACGTGGAAAAAATGGTAAGTACCAGTAGGCGCTCCCCCGCCGCCTGCTCCTTCAAAACATCCTGTTCTGGTGCCTGGAGTAATTGCCTCATTGCCTAGAATATCTCCGGCAACATAAGTTCCGTTAAAACGGGCATTAACTGCTGCAAGATCCACAGATTCCTGCCCACCTGTCACGCCGAGTAAAGAATTAACCTTCTCACAAACGGTTTTATTTACGTTTGGCAGGATGAGCACGAGGTCTGAGCACGAAGCATCTGCACAGGTAAGGCCAACTTCAGGAACCCGCAGAGCTCCGGTGATCGCCCATGGAGTGCCATCATTAAGTCCGTCATACGGTGCGGCCCACGAGACTCCGCCTCCTGCGGGATGAAATACCTGATTTGTTGAGGACTGAGGGGATGCATGCCGATAATCTGTATGTCCCCACAAGGCATGGTCGAAGCTGATTTCAGTATCGGAGGTGCCGCCAACTATCATCTTCATAATGCTTTGTTCCATAAAGGTGGCGTATTGAATCAGTTCTGAGGAACTAATTCTGGCTTTATCTTCAGGAGCTTTATTTCCCGGCTCTCCACCCCGGACGGAATTGGTTACAGCATATGAGAGCGCCGAAAACAAAATCACGCAAATCAATATGATAAACAGAATGTTACCGGATGTTCCGATGTACACGTGTTTTTGGCGCAAAAATTCCTCCCTATTCTTCCAGAATAGAGCTCTTTGATTAATAGTCGATAAATCTTGCGCTTAAATACGAACGTATTCTTGAAATAATTACTGTTCGATAAGCTTGTTCCACCAGCCTTTTTTCTTCTGTTCTACAGGCTGGCTGACAACTTCATATTCTACGTTTCGTTGCGGTTGGGGCGGAACCTCTTGAGGCTCAGGGGTATGCACGTGTTCTTTTTCTTCTGGAGAAGACGAGACATTTTCGCTTTTCTGCTTATTGTTGTCTGTGCTTTTGCTCATATCCTTCTTGGGGCTTCGACGAGTTCTTCTGGTTTTTCTCGCCTCGTCTTCCTGTGGCGCTCCCTCCTGCGGTACTTCCTCTTGTGGTGCTTCCTCGGATTTCTTTTTAGGCTTCCGGCCAGGCTTCCGCGCAGGTTTTTTACCTTTTTCTGTTTCTTCAGATTTTTCGTCTGTGTTTTCTACTGTTTCCTTGATTTCTACAGCTTTTTCTAAAACAGGGGCTGCCTGTTCTTTCTTTTCTTCCTGTTCCTGTTCACCTTGGGTCTGTTCACGGTTTGCGGTTTCAGGTTTATTACGGCGTCTGCCGCCTCTGCGGCCTCGTTTTCGAGTATTTTTTCGTTGTTCCTGACTGTTATCTTCGTCAGATTCAGCTTCTTCAAGCGGTTTGTTGTCCTCTATCCGGTCAGCTTGTTCGGGTTCTTCTTGTCGCGGACTGTCAGATTGTCTCAAGGTCAGTGGTTCGACGATATATTTGCCCGGAGCAACAGATTCGTCTGTTTGGACAACCACTTTGAAATCATATCTTTCTTCAATTCCGGCAAGAGTAGAGCGTTTGTGATTCAGAATGTATAGAGCAACGTCACTGGATATTCTTAGCAGGACTTCGGAATGACGACCGTGGGTCCCTATTTCTTCAATTGCACGGATTGCGGAAATCGCGGTGCCATCGAGAGTCCGGACAAAGCCAACTCCCTGGCAATGAGGGCAGCGGTGGAACTGACTTTCGGTCAGGCTTGGATTCATTCTCTGGCGTGATAATTCCAGCAGGCCAAAAGAAGAGATGCGCCCGACCTGAATTCGTGCACGGTCCTTGGACAGGGCTTCTTTTGTACGCCTTTCTACTTTGGCGTTATTTCGCCGGTCTTCCATATCGATAAAATCAATGACCACAAGTCCGCCGAGATCACGTAATCTTAACTGGCGAGCTACTTCATCAGCTGCTTCGAGATTGGTCTTAAGTGCTGTTTCTTCAATGTGGCGTTCTTTGGTGGCTCTGCCGGAATTTACATCAATCGAAACCAACGCTTCGGTAGGATTGATTACAATATATCCACCAGATTTGAGAGTAACCGAGGGTTCTCCAATTTCGTTTATCTGGCTCTCTACCTGATAACGCTGGAAAAGTGGCAGCCGGTCTTCCTTGTATTCCTTAACGCGTTTGGCATGCGAAGGAATAAGAAGCTTCATGAACTTCTTTGCATTCTTATAGCCTTCTGATCCGGAGATAATAATTTCATCGACATCCCGGGTATAGATATCTCTTATCGATCTCTTTACCAGATTGCCTTCTTCATTGATTAATGCCGGAGCGCTTGATTTCAGGGTGAGCTCGCGAATATCATTCCAAAGTCGCATCAGGTAATCGAAATCACGCTTGATTTCTGCTTTCGTGCGCTCTACCCCCGCAGTGCGAAGAATAACGGACATTCCATCCGGTACGTTTAATTCATTCAGAATCTCCTTCATATGACGGCGATCCTTGAAACTGGCGATCTTGCGGGAAATTCCACCGCCGTGAGGACTGTTAGGCATCAGTACGCAGTAACGTCCGGGCAGGGAAAGGTAAGTGGTAACGGCAGCTCCTTTATTGCCGCGCTCCTCTTTTGAGACTTGCACGAGCATTATTTGTCCGCGTTTAACTACTTCCTGAATTTTGTAGTGGCGGCGATAATTAAAACGGCGAGGCTGTTCAGTTTCGATGTCATCGCCTCCGACAACCTCTACTCCGCGGTTTCTGTGAGAGGCATATTTCCGACGGTTGTTTTTGTAACGTTTGTTTTTGTTACGCCCGCCGTATTCTTTCCTGTGTTTTTTGTTTTCGCTGTCTTCGTCTTCTGCTGCTTCAGGGGCTTCCTCTTCAGCCTTCTCGTCGTCGGAAATTTCGACAGCTTCCGGATTTTCCTCATTTGGATCTGCGGGATCGAAATGAGCATCTTCTCCGCCTATTTCTTCAATTTCATCTTCGTCATCTGATACTTCGTCATGAGCGGCTTCGGTTTCGTCAAGATCCTCAACATGAAGGTCGTCCTCTTCATCTTCTTCCTGTTTTTGCTTCATTGCGGAAATTTCTTCGGCCTGCTGGGCAATCAGCCGTTCCCGGTCTGCTATGGGTATACGGTAATAATCCGGATGAATTTCAGAGAAAGGAAGAAAGCCATGACGGTTGCCGCCGAAATTGACGAAGGCAGCCTGAAGGGAAGGCTCGACCCTGGTTACCTTTGCCAGGAAAATATTACCTTTTATCTGCTTCCTGACTTTGCTTTCGTAATCAAATTCAATTAAGCGATTGCCTTCAACAACAGCAACCCTCGTTTCTTCTTCGTGGGTTGCATCAATTAACATTTTCTTAGACATCATAGGCTCCTAAATAGACGGTGCAGCCAGATCCTTCTCTCATGCGACAAAGAGAGCAGGCGGCGCAGCCGCGTGCTGTTATTCTGTTTCAATTAATTAAGTCCAGTCCTGGTAGGATTGTTTTCCGGCTTAGAGATCGCTGCAACGTAACTTCTAATAACTACGATCTAGCGCCTGTGAAAAAGCCAAGATTCCGGACC
>CAZJRT010000058.1:0-8684 GCA_964548445.1 uncultured Pseudobdellovibrionaceae bacterium | reverse complement strand
ACTACCAATAGAAACAGGATGATAACGCCAAATATCCAGACCAGCTCTTTGGGTTTTTTAAATGCGCCATAATACATGCTTCGAAAGATATGAATGTAAGTGGCGATAAACAGGAAAGATGCACCATTCAGATGCAGATACCTGATCATCCAGCCATAATCCACATCCCTCATTATTTTTTGAACAGAGGCAAAAGCATGATCTTCATGTGGAATATAATGAACAGACAGCAATAATCCGGTAACGATAACCAGCATCAGCATCACTGATACAATCAGGTTCCAGCCTTTATTAAAGTGCCGGGGCAACAAATGATCAACATACTCACGCCTGAAAAACGACAATATCGGCAGGCGTTCATCCAGCCAGCCAATTAACGGGGTTTTGAAGCTATACTCTTCACGTTGATCCATTTATCCGATCCTGATTGTTTTTTCATCTATGAAGCTATAAGGCGGAACCACCAGATTTACAGGAGCAGGGCCATTCAAAACTCTGCCCGAGACATCAAAGCGGGAACCATGGCATGGGCAAAACCAGCCTGCGGCCTTCTCTGAACCTCTTTCTTCTTTTGGCAGACAGCCCAAATGAGTACATATACCGATAACTACCAGCCACTCAGGATCCTGCACTCTCGATATATCCGGCTCGGGGTCCCTTAATTCTGAAAGGTCTGCGGCTCTGACCTCACTGATCTCTTTCTGAGTTCTGCGGCGAATGACTACCGGTTTTTCCTGCCACATGACTGTTCGCGATTCACCAGGCATAACATCTGAAATATCAACATAGACTTCCGCGCTATAGCTTGCTTCTTTAGTTGGGCGTAACGACTTTACAAACGGCAATGAAAATATTCCTGCCCCTACCAGCCCCATAGCATTGGCTAGCGTAATCAAAAAATTCCTGCGATTGTCTTCGTTATCCATATACAAGTTTTACCAAAGAGCTGTAATATTCCAATATGAAGTTACGCATAGCCTTATACCAGCCGGATATCCCTCAAAATGCAGGAGCCACAATAAGGCTTTGCGCCTGCCTTGGAATAGATCTGGATATCATAGAGCCATGTGGATTTCTTTGGAATGAAAAGAAAATCCGTCAAGCCGGGATGGACTATATCGAACATCTTGACTACACGCGACATTCATCATGGAACAAGTTCATCGAAAGACATTCAAATTCGCGCCTTGTCCTGCTTACCACCAAAGCGGCTCAACCTTATACCGGATTTTCTTTTAAGGATGGCGATATACTAATTGTCGGCAGAGAAAGTGCGGGAGTACCTGACAATGTCCATGATCGAGCTGACGCCCGTATTTTAATACCGATGCAACAGGATATGCGTTCACTGAATGTAGTGAGTTCTCTGGCAATGGTATCCGGAGAAGCTATACGACAAATCAGCTCCTAAGCCTTTGCCATTGTACGGTAAATTCCGATTTTTCTTGAATATCAACGGGTTTTTACGTATAATAGGATCATATTAAAGGAGACAAAAATGTCACTAGATCCAAATAGCCCGATCACTTCGCACGCTGGAGATGATGCGAGAACAAAAAAAGAAGCTGGTGGGTCATACTTGCGTTTCTTGCGTACTCACAAGAAAGATGTCAATCCCTTGCATGATCCCAAGAACATGATAATGAGAGCATTTCATGCAAGCAGATACCTGGAACTTAGCAGATCGTTCCACACGGTATCGCAGCAATATAACCAAACAGTTAGCTGGGCACCCCAGCCAGATTTGGCTTAGACAATAGATAAAATCAGAAACCGCTTGCTTTAAACGGGTATTTTGTAATACAAGATACCCGTTGTTTCATTTTCGATAATCAGGCAGTGTGTCATGCGCAATGAAAAAGTAAAGGTGTTTTTCAATAAAGCTTCAGGAGTAGACCCAGTAAGCGGCGATCTTTTATTTTCCGGTGAAAATTTTGAAGTAATCAGTGCCCCATCCGATAGGCATCTGCGAACTGCTGATCAGGAGATAACCCCTGAAAAGGGAACAGTTTATCAGGTAACTCGTCAAGAGGAAGGACAGCCAGACGTTAGTGCACTAGCAGTGTACACAGGAAAAGGGAGCTTTCTTGTCGAAGATCTGGGGAAATTGCAAAAAACTTTACAAGACAGCAAGACTCATAACGAAATCTACAGAGCTACAGGAACTGGCTACCCAATAAATCCCGGTGACTTTAAGCCTTTTATAGGCTGAACGAACTAGTCAGCTTTTATCTGGTCCAGGCAACTCTGCCGGTCCGGGGCAAAGTCATGCTCGACCCACCATTGCTCAATGCGGGAAAGAATGGCGCCAACCGCCGGGCCGGGAGGTATACCTGTCGCCAAAACATCCTGACCACTTATGGGCAGCTCAGGAGGCCTCCAGCTTTTGACCAGCTCAATTCTGCTATTCAAATTCCCTGAACCTTCATTCAATGCGTGATCAAGTAGAATTGCCTGAACAGAAAGCATCTTTTTATACCGGTAGATCAGCTCTTTATCAGAAGAAATTGAACCGCTACTCAACCCCAGCAATGCCTGATTGATTAGCTGTATCTCTTTTTTCAATGCACCTGACATTGAGATTGACGATTCCAGCGCCGGGAGATTGCCGGTATCGAGATCGATCAACACAAGCAGACGGGATGCCACCGAAACAAGCCGAAAAGATTCCTGTAACTTGCACAGCCTTCTCAATACTTCCTGTGGGTAATCTGTTGGTAAAATTGTGGATAATACACCATTATCATCCATTTGCCTTAAAACAGGCAATGGATCCTCAGCGTTTATGATTTTCAAAAATTCCTGGGTTATTCGCTCTCTGGAGAGGGTAACGATTTTGGGAGCAAATTTTTTACAAGCTTGCAAGGCTCCACTATCCGGTTCACCTTTCCCGTAATATGCGTGAAAACGAAAGAAGCGCAAAATCCTCAAAAAATCCTCGGCAATCCGCTGCTCGGGATCACCTACAAAAATCACCCTGCCCTCTTCCAGATCTTCAAGCCCTCTGCCCAAAGGGTCATAGATCCGTCCCTCCATATCGGCAAGCAGTGTATTCATGGTGAAATCACGGCGCATGACGTCCTCATGCCAGTCCTGTGTAAACCCCACAACAGCATGGCGGCCATCGGTTTCTATATCATGTCTCAGTGTAGTTATCTCGAAAGTAGAACCACCAGCGATTCCTGTCACTGTGCCGTGCTCAATACCGGTGGGAACAGACCTGATGCCGGCAGCATTCAACTGATCGATAACCTGCTCCGGCTTCAAGCGGGTAGCTATGTCGATATCTGTATCTTCATCAGCAATGCCCAGCAAAGTATCTCGAACGCAACCGCCGACAAACAAGGCCTGCGGCTCCCTGGCTTTGCCGTTCAAAGCTTTCATTACTGATTTGGTACCTTCCAGCTTCATCCATGAAGGTGTTTTTATTTTGCGGACATGTTTCATCATCTTTTGCAAACCGTAGTTAAGCGAACTACATTAGAGCATATTTCCATCTAAAGGACGAAAAACGGCATGAGCGTACAGGCACTTTCCGAAGAAAAGAATATCGAACTTAAGCTTAAAAAGACAATGGAGACGCTGAACCTTGTCCGGCAGGAGATCGGCAAGGTCATATTCGGCCAGCAAGATGTTGTGGACCAAACCCTGATAACTTTGATGTCTGGCGGACACGTTCTGCTTATCGGCGTTCCGGGGCTGGCCAAAACTCTATTGGTAGAAACTGTCGCCAAAACACTTGGGCTGACTGAAAACAGAATTCAATGCACCCCCGATCTGATGCCAGCCGACGTGCTTGGCTCGGAAGTACTGGAAGAAACTGATGGCCGCCGTTCATTCCGATTCGTCGAAGGCCCGATCTTTTCCCAGTTTCTGATGGTAGATGAGATCAACCGGGCAAGCCCCCGGACCCAGTCGGCCTTATTACAGGCAATGCAGGAGAAATATGTTTCTGTAAGCGGCAAGCGCTATGAACTACCCAGACCTTTCCATGTACTTGCTACCCAGAACCCCATCGAACAGGAAGGCACCTATCCGTTACCTGAAGCACAACTGGACCGCTTTTTGATGCAGGTGGATGTTGATTATCCAGACAGTGAAACAGAGCGCCGGATCATGCTTGAAACCACGACCGGAGAAACCTGGCAAGTTCAGAAAGTTACCGAAGAAAACGATCTCATGGAGATCCAGCAACTGGTACGCGACATGCCGGTAGGCGAACAGGTAGTCGAAGCTATCCTCAAACTGGTACGCCGAGGCCGCCCTGGAGGCGACGCTTTCGATCTGATTAATGAATATGTTGTCTGGCCACCTGGCCCCAGAGCTGCACAGGCACTTATGTTAACCTGTCGAGCCAAAGCTTTGCTGGAAGGCCGTCCGGTCCCTTCGGTCGATGACGTAATTGCATTGGCCGAACCTGTCCTGAAACACCGCATGGCTCTTAACTACCGGGCACGGGGTAGTGGAGTGAGCTTACGGGATGTAATCGCAGTAATGTGCGAGGAGCTGTAATTGTTGCTGACTCCGCTTAAACTCCGACATGCCGCAGATACAGCCGCAGCGGATCTGCCTGCCCTGCTGGCAGAAGCAGAAAAAGCGGCAGAAGGAATCCTGAGCGGAGAACACCGGCTTCGCAAACCTGGACAAGGTGAGAGCTTTTGGCAATTTCGCGACTACGAACCGCAAGACAGGCCACAAGATATCGACTGGCGACAATCAGCCAAGGGGGACCGGGTATTCATTCGCCAGAAGGAAAAACAAACTCCTCAGCCGGTTTCTCTATGGTGTGCTGGCGGACCATCAATGGATTATACGTCCCGCCGCAATTCGCTAACCAAGGCCACGCAAGCCGCAATAATGACATTGGCATTATCACTGCTACTTACGAAACGAGGCGAACATGTCAGTCTGCTGGGCGGGTTGCGCAATCCGGGACGCAGTGAATACACCCTCACGAGACTGGGCGAACAACTGATCGATAACCTGCAAAATGGCAGATCCCTCCCTGCTGCCGATGCTGGTACTTTTATTCCCTCAGGTCATACTGCCATACTTACCGGCGATTTCCTGAGCCCATTGCCGGAAATCGAAGATGCTTTAAGACAGCTGAATACAAACGCCGGAACAGGCTTCATTATTCAAGTGCTTGACCCTGCCGAGCTTGAACTACCTTTCTCCGGACGCATCATTTTTCGTGATCCGTTAACAGATAAACGCATCCCTATCGAAAATGCCGCAGACGTAAGCAAAGCCTACAACAATCGAATAAACACCCACCTTTCTCTTTTACGCCAACTATGTCGGGAGATGGATTACGGCTATTACCTGCACCTGACAGATCAATCTTTGACTAACAGCCTGTCGGAAATCTGGGATCTTGTTTCTCCGAGCCTTCAAACTGCCTGGAGACCTGTTCAATGACGGGATGGCTGGGAGAGTTAACTTTTTTAAACCCTTATGTTTTGGCCCTGCTTGCAGGTCTGCCGGTGCTGTGGTTCCTGCTGCGCATAACGCCACCGGCACCAACCCTGCTGGTATTCCCTGCCGCTCGCTTTCTTGAAGGCCTTATACCCGAGAGTCGTACGCCCAGCCACACCCCGTGGTGGATATTGCTGCTACGGATGATAATTGCAGCCATCATTATAGCGGCTCTGGCTCATCCCGTAATAAATAAGACCTCCAGCCTTGGCGGTGGCGGACCATTGCGCCTCGTGATTGATAACGGCTGGGAGGCCGCGCAAACCTGGGACCGGCAGATACAAGCTGCCCGGCATGCATTATCTCAGGCAGGAAGGGAAAAGCGCGAAATCTATCTGCTGACTACCGCACCCGAACCTTCTTATCTTGGCCCTTTAAGTGCAAGCGAAGCGGAATCGAAGTTAAAAGGCTTTTCTCCCATGCCCTGGCCATCGGACTATCTCTCGGCCAGAGAAAAACTGAATGCCAGCCCCATCCGAATTAGCGTTGAAAACTTGTGGCTTGGTACCGGCATCAATGGCGATGGTTTCATGAAACTCGCCACAGCATTACAGTCAAGCGGCACTCTCACCTATATACGGCCATCCTCCGAGAGTTTGCCGATCATACTTCGCCCGCTGGCAGAGCAGACAAACAAAACCGGAGCGGAAGTATATGCTCCAGCCTCTCTCCCCGGTATGCCTCTCACTCTCCGCGCTTATTCAAAGTCAGGTAAAATAATCGACACTAAAGAAATCAGGCTGGATGATGATCGCACGCTTGAAGCCACCTTTGACCTTCCGCTTGAGCTTAAAAGCTCCATATCACGAATTGACATACAGGGCAGAAGAGGCGCAGGAAGCACCCTTTGGCTCGATCCATCCGGCGGCGTCCGCGTTGCCGGCATTTACTCCCCGTCTGGAACAGAAGAACAGGCACCTTTGGCCGAGAGCACTTACTACATCACAAGAGCTCTCGAACCATACGCCAGACTGGTCCCCGGGGACATCGGTAAAATATTGCAAGAAAAACCGGCCCTTATAATCCTGCCTGATACAGGCATACTCAATCCGCAAGACCTCAATTCCTTGCAGTCATGGGTGAGCCAAGGCGGTCTGCTGGTTCGTTTTGCAGGCCCCAGAATGACCGAAAATGCTGCTGGCGCCTTTCTCACTCCGGTCCCTGTAAAAACCGGAGAGAGATCTATGGAAGGCGCTTTGACATGGGGTGAACCCAAAACAATCGCCCCGTTTCCCGAAAACAGCCCTTTCCTTGATTTTCGCCATGAGCCTGAAATTGTTGTCCGTCGTCAGTTGCTGGCCGAACCAGTCGAGGATATGAGCGAGAAAGTATGGGCGGCACTCGAAGACGGCACACCCCTGATTACTGCGGCTCCTCTGGAGCAAGGCATGACTGTTTTGATACACACAACAGCAAGTCCGGAATGGTCTAATCTGGCATTATCAGGAACATTTATGCGTATCCTGAAGCGACTGGCTGAGATTTCGGCAAATCCGGCAAAATCCATTAACCCCGGAGGAGTCCTGCAACCTTTGAGCGTTTCTGACGGCTTTGGTCATCTCGGCGATCCTCCTCCCAGTGTAAAGCCGATTGATGCTACAAAACTGGATAAAGTAAAAATCAGCCCGGAGCACCCTCCCGGCATTTATGGCCGGGCTGGCTATAGGATTGTAATTAACCTCAGTAATTATATTGAACTACCAAAAGCCTTGCCGACATTGCCTGCTGGCATAGGTGAGCTGGGATACGAATCCCGGACACATGAACGAGATCTCCAACCAACATTATTACTGGCAGCAAGTCTGCTATTACTACTCGACTGGATATTAATGTTATTGGTAGCTTCGGGAGTAATGGCAACAATGATGCGTTTTCGGTCCGCCGCAATATTTCTTGCATTTATTTTGTGGCCCTCTTCGCAGGTCGCAGCGACCGAAGCACATAGCGTTTATGCCGGCGATTTATACCTTGCCTATATAAAAACCGGCAACGAAGGATTAGATGCCACAACCGGGGCTGGGCTTTCTAATCTGGCGACGGCCTTGCGCATGCGAACTTCTGCCGAGCCTGCAGGAGTAGTGGGTTTAAACCCGGAGACAGATGAGCTTTTATTCTTCCCAATAATATACTGGGCTGTAGACGCTTCTGCTCCTTCCCTGTCCAATGCAGCTCTGGCGAATATTCAATCCTATATGGATCATGGTGGCACCCTTTTATTTGATACGAGAGACGCCGGTTTATCTGCCGGAATTGGCGAAAGCCGCAACAGCCAAACATTAATGCAGCTGACAGCTCCACTTGATATCCCACCGTTAACACCCGCGCCTGAAGACCACGTATTGGGACGAAGTTTTTATCTGCTGAAGAACTTTCCAGGTCTTTATGAGCAAGGGGTTGTTTGGGTAGAGCAGGCAACATCAGCAAATTCCCGTGATCAGGTCTCAACCGTAATTATTGGCAGTAATGACTGGGCAGGTGCATGGGCCGCAGTTCAAGGGACCCTGCCGGGCAATCAGCGGGAAATGGCTTTGCGATTTGGTGTAAACGCGATTATGTATGCGCTTACAGGCAATTATAAGGCCGATCAGGTTCACATTCCTCATATACTAGAGAGATTGGGCCAATGAATCAGCTGTTATCCAGTCATTTTGCGATAGATTTCGCCCCACTTGTACCACTAACCGTAATTGCTTTTATTGCGATGACCGGGATAGCTTTGGCTATCATCGCCTTTTTCCGCCTGAAGAAAGGGTTATTCTGGAGAGTATTGGGGCCTTCGCTGCTTTTGCTGGCGCTGTCTGGGCCTTCCATTGTCGAGGAAAAACGCGAGCCTGTAGATGATGTCCTCGCCGTTGTAGTTGACCGCAGCCTAAGTCAGCAACAAACAGGCAAGCGGTTGGAGCGTACCGAAAAAGCGCTCGCCCGATTAACAGAAAAAATAAACACCGTACCCGGCGTTAATCTGCGCATCGTCGAAGCTCCGCAAAATGACGACCCGGCAAAAGCTACCAACCTTTTCTCGGCACTTGACGAGGCGCTTGCAGAAGTGCCGCAAAGCCGCCGCGCAGGAGTTATCATGATAACCGATGGCCGTGTACATGACGTGCCAGAGCAATTCCCAAACGATTACGGACCGGCGCATGCCTTGTTAAGCGGCAGACAAAACGAAATCGACCGCAGGCTGGTTATCACCGAAGCTCCGGCTT
>CAZJRT010000057.1:0-8919 GCA_964548445.1 uncultured Pseudobdellovibrionaceae bacterium | reverse complement strand
CCTCAAGAAACACGTGTTGAAATATGGGCCGATCCGGAGGCAACAGGCAATTCACATGAAATTGAGGTCAGTGGTCAATACAGTACGATTACAGCTAAAGTCTCTAACACACCTGATCCTGCCAATCCCAAGAGCAGTATGCTTGCTGCCCAGAGTATCGTCGCTACGCTTCACATGATGAGCGATAAAATTGCAGTAATTTAAGGAGTATCTTATGCTACCCGAAAAGCTTTTCTATATGATCCGCCATGGACAAACAGAGGCAAATGCCTCTCATATTATGGCGGGTCAAATGAATTCGCCTTTGACAGAAACAGGCCGCAAGCAGGCTGATGTAGCGCGGGAAGTAGTCGAAAAACTGAAAATCAAGCCGGCTTTAATAGTACATAGCCATCTTGATCGTGCGCGTGATACAGCGCTCACAATTAATCGCAATCTGGATATACCGGCGATAGAAGAAAAAGATATCGCCGAAATTTTTGTTGGTGACTGGGAAGGAACACCATACGAATCCTCTCTGGATCTGTACCTGCAAGGGATGGACCCACCAAATGGCGAAAGCCATCAATCCTTCAGGAGCCGCGTTGCAGACTGCGTACGAAGATATTGCAAAAAACATAACGGCCCGATACTTTTCGTATGCCATGGTGGTGTAATGAGAGCTATAGCTGGCCTTTACGGTATTAACTCCGACCGCTTTCAAAACTGTCATCTACATGAGTTCGAACCAGTTAACGAAAAAACATCTTTGCCCTGGCAGGTGTGGCAACATGATATTTTAGAATGTGGTAACGTAAAGCGTTCGCTTTCACCTTTATTCCACGAAGTAGAAGACGATCAGTTATTAACTGCCACAATTGGCAATCGCCCTAAATACGTCTAAAGCCTGTCGCGTCTCAGCGACATCATGAACCCGAAAAATCTGCACGCCCTGGCTCAGAGACCACAAAACAGCCGTCAGAGAACCCGGCAAACGCTTGTCTGCCGCAGCCTCCGGACTGATCTTCTGTATAAACGACTTACGAGAAGCACCAAGCATCACAGGGACCTCGAAATCCTCAAAACGCTTTATATTTCTGAGCAGTACCAGGTTATGTTCAAGTGTTTTACCAAACCCAATGCCAGGATCCACAATGATGTGTGTTTTGCTTATACCGCCATCCATACACGCCCTGATCCGCTCCTTCATAAATACAAGAACATCTTCGAGCACATTGTTATAACTGGGATTTTTTTGCATGGTGCCCGGCCCGCCCAACATATGCATAAGGCAAACAGGAACGCCTGAATTTGCAGCAAGTGCAATAGCCCCATCTTCACGTAATGCATTCACATCATTGATCATGTTAGCCCCGCAACGAAGGGCTTCAGCTATTACTTCCGGATGCCGGGAGTCTATAGATACCCATTTAGCAGCATCTTTTACACCTTCGAGCACAGGACATACCCTATCGATCTCTTCATTGATACTTACGGGCCTTGCGCCCGGTCTCGTTGACTCCCCACCGATATCCAGAATATCGGCGCCCTCTTCACATAACTTCACACCATGTGCGATAGCACTTTTTTCATCCGCAAATCGCCCCCCATCAGAGAAGCTGTCAGGGGTTACGTTAACAATACCCATAATCAACGGGCTATGACCAATTACTGAGTCCACCATACAAGCACGCAATTCTATAAATTTTGGAAAACTATTTCTTAGCAGAAAAACAAGAAGAAACAACTCTCGATTAAACTTCCAGAGGACTAGCCACCTGATCCTCCGGAAGCTGTGAAATTAGCATCGAAAGGGGTGTTTTCAACACAGGATGCCTCCAATCCGCTGCGATTTCCTGTAGCGGCAGCAAAACAAAACCTCTTTCATGCATTCTGGGGTGTGGCAAGACAAGGTTTTGTGTATCCACATTCATCGCTTGATAATCCAGAAGATCAAGGTCCAACACACGCGGATCATTCCGACACTTACGAGTTCTGCCAAACTCATTCTCAATTGATTGCAAAACCGAAAGAAGATCTTCAGCTTCAAGATCGGTTGTAACTTCTATTACTGCATTGCGGTATAAAGGCTGATTGGATACGGGGACGGGAGAAGTCAGCCAAATCCTGGACTTTTTAGTAACAATGATATCGTGGGCTTCTATTGCTTTTACGGCTTCACAAATAGTGGTTTCAGGAGAGCCGAGTTTACCTGGCAAATTAGCCCCTAATCCCACGTAAATTGCTGAATTCATATTACCACTGGCGAACGCGGCCGGTATCTACGTGCAGAAAGTTGCTTCTGGGATAATAACCCACGCCACCGGATTTCATTTCAATAGCTATTTTGCGCAGTTTTGAAAGACCTGTTCCTTCAAGACGAAGGTCCACTGCCCTGCCTTCCATATGCATCGAACGTTTTGCTACCCCTGAACTGGCGCTGCGTAACATATTATTGGTTTTGGGGCTGCGGTAACCTGATATGACTTCAAAAGGCTTACCTGAACCACTTTGAAAATGCATCCAGTACATAAGGTCCAGAAGATGAGGGTCTATCATCTTAACGTCGTTAGTGCGGAAATCGCGCATAACATAATTAATCTGCTTAAATGCCTCAGGCAGGTATTTGTTACCTACACGGTATACACCTGAGAAACTTTCTCCAGTGTGGGCATTACGAAAAGATACTTTATAGGCGCCAAAATTTGCAAAAGCGGGATGCACAATGGCCGGTGTAGCCACCAGGCCCACAGCTACTGACAGGCTTTTTTTAAGAAAATCTCTGCGTGCGTTATCGGTTTTCGGCTCACGAATTTGAGGTTTCATCCGATACCATCCTATCAAGAAAGTTATTCCAAACGACTATTAATCGCCGGAATATTTACCAGAACTGGCAAGAATGTCAAACCCTTCAAGGGCCTGCTTGAATATATCCTACGGAATCAGACTGTTAGAAGCAAGAATTTTCGGGCTTTGTGTTGCAGCAGCTTCTTTGATTTCAGGCAGATCAAATCCATCTATCGCTTCAAGAACAGCGATAAGATCCTTATCTCGCTTGTAAATATCTGCACCGAAAATGATTTTGCCACGAGAATCAAGCCAGGTCGTTTGATGGATCACATATATCGGCATGCGAACATCTGCATCAATTTCGGTTTTTTTACCGGTTGCTATGATTTCTTCAATCATGTTTTGCCGCCATTCACGATTGCCTTTCAAAACAAATTGCGCAATATCGCGTGGGCGCTCCATACGTATGCATCCTGAACTATATGTGCGCTCGGTTTTCTCAAACAGTTCTGGATGATTAGTATCATGAAGATACATATTATAGGCGTTTGGCATCAGAACACGCACATAACCAAGAGGATTTTTCTCACCGGGAACTCCTACAAAACGCAGATCATGTAATTCACGTAAAGAAATATTTTTCCAGTCGATTGAATAAGGGTCCAGCTTGACTGCGTTCTCCCCTCTCCCTCTAATGACCTCAATACCTTTTTCATGAAGATAACCGGGATCTTCTTTTATTTTGGGCCATATATCGTAACGCTTAATTCCAGGCGGTATAGTCCAGTCAGGGTTAAAACGGATGCCTCTGATTTCAGTCCGGAATTCTTTGGTGCGACGCCACGGCTTGCCATTGATCACTTTCATTTCATGGCGGACACGGCCATTTTCAACAGCCCATAGCATTTGTGATGCAGTATTTACAAGTATGTACTTTTCTGGCAACTCACGTTCCAGCCAGCGCAACCGCTCAAGATTGGCAATAATCTGAAGTATCTTTTTATGGTTGGACTGGTTCAGGATATCTACCGTTTTCGGTCCAATGATCCCGTCTGGTTCAAGATTGTTTTTCTTTTGAAACGCCATCACAGCCTGCGCAAGCTGATCATCATAGGTAAGGCCGCTTGATTGCGGCAGAGATAGCCTCAAGCGTAATTTGGGAACTGCTTTGCTTCGCTCACCGGGGAAGAAGTATTGCTTGCCAAAATCCAGTGGCAAAACATGCGAAAAATCTTTCTCCGGCGAACTGGAAAGTTTAATCAGTTCTTTCCGCAAAGACTGGTAAAGCCGGTCGCGGGGCGCAAAAGAATCCAGAGTTTTAGTGACATTATCAGATGAAGAGAGCTTCATCAGAATTTCACGTGCATCCTCCGGCTGCTGCCAAAACTTGCGCTTTTGGTTAATTTCCGACGGGTCTATTCGCATCCCGCTCAAATCCCGCGCATATTTTATCGCCGCATCTGTCAGAAGCAATTCCAGTTTCGTATCACTACGAAAAAAAGACCGGCCAAGCTGCTGTTCAATTTTCCCAAGATGGTACTTTTCCGGATTTAGTCCATGCGTCCATGAATCCTGTAATAAGGTAATCAATGCGTGCGCCTTGCTCGTCAACCCATTATCGTTCAGCCAGTATGTGTGATAATCTCTTTGGGTATAAAATACATTCATTGCCCGGTTATCTACGAATTTCCGGCCATCAGTATGACCCGCCGATAATGTTTTACTAAGAGAAGCTTCAAGTCGAATACCTTGATCCGAAGGGGCTCCAAGCGACGATACCTGCGCAATTGCCGGCTGAACTTCTGCAGCACCAAGCAAAATGAAAATCGAGAACATCAGGACAGTAAAGCGAGCAATAAATGACATTTGAATTATCCTTCAAAGTATTTCTACTGCTGATTGTTACAGGAATAGCTTAACGAACGATTACCAATCCCTGCCTTCTGGAAAATGGCGGAAATTATTTTTCGCATATTACTTGATCTAGTGTTTATAAAACGCCTGTCGACCCCCGCCATAAGCTTTAAAATTACAAATTTCCCCTTTCTTTCTTGGGAAAAACAAGCTATTATCCTTCAGGTTTTTATTATGACAAAGGATTTGATTGATATGATTTCCGAGAACCAGGTTCAAGACGATGTTACTCTAGCTGCAAAGAAAGAAACGGGCACTTTGCGGCTTCAGTTTAGTGGCCCTGAAGAGTCTGGTCTGAAGTTTGAAGACACGTCCCCCGCCCTTGAACTGGCGCAAAAACTTGGAATATCTACGATTTATGCAAGCCCGATTACCAAGCCAGCCCCCGGATCAACTCATGGATATAACGTCACCGACTTTAACGATATAAATCCCGAGATCGGAGGGCTAAGCGGCCTTGAGCAGTTTGTTGATAACATTCAGCGTCTTAGCCTGATGCTCATGGTCGATTATGTCCCCAATCATATGAGCGCAAGCGAACATAACAAATGGTGGGAAGACGTCCTTACCTGGGGCGAGAATAGCGAATATGACAGATATTTCGGGATAAACTGGAAGAAACAAGAGGGACGCGTTCTGTTGCCATTTCTCGGGGGCGATCTCGTGGATTTGATTTATGACCCGATAAATGCCGATGATGACAATTACCACGTAAACATTCATTTCGATAAGGAAACCGGTAAGTTTCTCTTTCACTATTATGAGCATTATCTGCCCTTATCGCCTGAAACGTGGATAGAATTATTTGAAAAAACATCCCCTGACGATGGCGAGGATCCTGTATTCAAAAATCTGAAAGCAGATCTCCATTGCATAAAAACAATCCACGAGATTTCAGAAAAACAGGAATTCGCAAAAAGTTTTTGCGACACGATAACGGCAGGATACGAAAAAGACCCCGCTTACCGGGAACGCGTCGAGCGCATCCTTAATCATTTTAATCATAAGGATGGCCGCAAGGACTTTGACAATATAATAGATCGTCAACCCTATAAGCTTGCTTTCTGGAAGGAAGGTATTGAAGGGATTAACTATCGCCGTTTTTTCAATATCAATGAACTTGTTGGTTTAGATCAGCGCAAACGAGAAGTTTTTGAAGATACTCATAAACTTCTTTTCCAACTGATAAAGGATGGATATGTACAGGCCTTGCGCCTGGATCACCCAGATGGCCTTGCTGATCCTAAAGAATATTTTGAACGCCTGCGGGAAAAACTGCACGAGGTCTTCCCGGAAGAGACTCACGGAAACAAGGCAGAACGTTTCAGAATAGTGGTAGAAAAAATACTGGAAGGCGACGAAAAACTCCGCGCCGACTGGCCTGTACAAGGAACCGTTGGGTACGAATATCTGGTAATGCTCAATGGCCTGTATGCCAACCCCGAAGCGGAAGCCCCTTTCACAGAACTATACAAGAAACACACTAATGACACTCGCGACTTCCACGCAGTTGTAGAGGAAGCCAAAAACGAAGTCATGGAAGTTAAGCTTAGCAGCGAAATCAATTATCTAGGCGAAACAACAGCTCATATTGCTGATATGATGAGACGGGACATAGCTGAATCCGGCCTCAGAAATGCGATCAAAAGCATTCTTAAAAATATGGACGTTTACCGCATCTATATTGATGATAATGGCGCATCTCCAGAAGATCTGATGATCCTGGATGAGATCTGTGAAAAAGCAAAGAAAGACCCTCAGGCTGATGAAGCAGTGGTAGATTTCGTTAAGAGCCTGTTACTCAAAGACTTTGACGAAAACTCACCCAAGTTCAAAGCAACACCGGAAGAGATCCAGCAGGAAGTTTCTCATTTCATCAGAAGGTTCAATCAGGCCTCCGGTCCTGTAGCAGCGGTGAGCGTCGAGAACACGGCTTTTTATCGATATACACGCAGTATTTCTGCCAATGAGGTCGGAGGAAATCCCGGCAAGTTTTCGAACAAGATAGAAGAGTTTCACGAGCATAATCAATATGCTCAGGAGCATCACCCTTTTGGCATGCTCTCAACTCAAACCCATGATACCAAGCGAGGACCTCTAACCAGGCTTCTTATAAATGCATTGACTGATAATCCGGAAAAATGGGTCAATGCTGTAAATTACTGGCACAGCAATATCAGTGCATCTATGGCAAAGAAAGAAATGCAGATGCCAAGCCCTCAAGACGAGTTGTTAATATATCAATCATTGATAGGGGCCATGCCAGTTCATGTTGATAGCCCTGACCATCCAGACATTGAAAATACAGTTAACCGGGTCAAGGAATACGTAATCAAAGCCATCCGTGAAGCGCATATGCATACAACATGGACCGATCAGGATCTGGCATATGAAAAGACCTGCACGGATTTCATCGATAACCTCTTTGAGAAAGACAGCGTTAATAACAGCTTTCCTCGGGAACTCATCTCTTTTCAAAGCGATTTGGTAAGCAGAGCCATGCTCAATTTTGCCGGGCAGACTTTACTTAAAGTTACATCCCCCGGCATTCCTGATACCTATCAGGGTGAATGGCTTCCTCATTATGCCCAGTCACTCGTCGATCCGGACAATCGCCGCAGAGTTGGCCCTGAAGTATATGAACAAATGAACAAGCTTCTGGATGAGTGGCAAACGAGCCCGCCTGACCCTAAAACGCTCCACATTGAGGGTTCAGAGTTAAAAGGTTTGATGACATTATACGTTTTATCAAAGTCCATGCAGGCCAGAAAAGAAAATCCCGACCTCTATACGACCGGCCCCTATGAAGCCTTGGAAGCAGAGGGGGAATACCGCAATGATTTCATCGCCTACAAGCGGGCCGATGAGCAAGGCAATATTGCAATTGCAGTCTCGCCTCGTCTGCTTGGAGAAAAAGCGCAACATATTGATAAGGATACATTAGGTATAAGCGCCCTGTTCAACCGTGTTGCTAGTGAGCAAATAGAGCCTGCGGAAATTGCCGTTAACCTGCCGGAAGGTACTACTCTTGTAAACCGTATGGATGGCGCAGAACACAAGGTTGCAAAAAATGCCAGTGGCAAAAATGTTATCAGGTTACCAGAAATATTTGCATCATGCCCGCAGGCCCTGCTTACAGGTAAGGTCGAGAAACAGCAAACAGAACAACCGCCTGTAACCAAACAGGAAAATGCTCAGGATCCATGCCTCGGTAATTACAGCTGCGGTTAAAGCTCAAGCAGAGCTACTTTTTCTTCTTTAGCTCCCTGGACAAACCAAACCTTGCGGCTGGCCGGTTCGTCATCATGAATTATTTCTCCAATTAAGCCGAAATATAGACAAACAAGCTTGAACGGTTTAGCTTCGACTATACCTTAACGCTATAAGGCCAGACGCTTAATTCAGTCTTTTATGGAGTTTTATGGATGAAAAGCGATGATGCAAAAAAAGGCATAGAAAGATCACCTCACCGCGCCCTGTTCAAAGGAATGGGATATACAGATATTGAGCTGGAAAGACCTCTTATCGGCATTGCCAATTCCCAGAACGATATTGTCCCGGGTCATGTAGATCTTGATAAAATCGCAAAATCCGTAAAGGCCGGCATTTACATGGCCGGCGGTACTCCCGTTGAATTCTCCACCATAGGAGTTTGTGACGGAATCTCCATGAATCATACAGGCATGAAATACTCCCTTGCCAGTCGGGAAATAATTGCAGACAGCGTAGAAATCATGGCGACGGCCCATGCTCTTGACGCTCTGGTTATGATCCCGAATTGCGACAAAATTGTTCCCGGTATGCTTATGGCTGCCGCCCGACTTGATCTCCCAACCATCTTTATCAGTGGTGGACCTATGCTGGCGGGAAGGCTTTTTGATAATGGACTATCGGAAAAAGTTGACCTGATTTCAGTATTTGAAGCTGTTGGCGCCGTTCTTTCGGGTAACATGGCAGAAGAAGAACTGGAGGCTATTGAAAACTCTGCCTGCCCGACTTGTGGTTCATGCTCTGGCATGTTTACAGCAAATTCCATGAATTGTCTGGCAGAAGTTCTCGGAATTGTGTTGCCGTGCAACGGGACCATCCCGGCAGTCATGTCAGCTTGTCAGCGCCTGGCAAAACTTCCTGGAAAGCAGATCATGTATCTACTGAATACAAATAACACGTCCAGAAAGATCATGACCCCCGAGGCTTTTGAAAATCCACTCCCTGAATATATGGCTTTGGTCTTCC
>CAZJRT010000056.1:0-9073 GCA_964548445.1 uncultured Pseudobdellovibrionaceae bacterium | reverse complement strand
TTTAGGATGATTAGACTAATCTTCTTCTTTCAAAAATTTGAAAAACCGCGAGAACCGGCCTTGCAGTAAAGGCTTTTCCTTTTCCCCTGTCTTCTTTTCTGCCGTATTTTTCTGCGCGGCAAGACCGCTTACAATAATAGAGCTCCCGATCAGCCAGGCAAGGGCTGCATTCATTTCGGTCCATTCCTCGATTCTTTGCAAACATAAGGGCAACCATCCGATAGCAGACAAGGCACTTAAAATAATCAGTCCTCCGAAGAGCAGCCAGAAAGGCCACGAGGGACTTTGACGAAAAGAATGCAACATCGCCCTGCACTTCCGGCGGGCTTTCCAGAGCCAACTGACAAAGAAAATAATCGACGAAATCGCGACCAGCCGGACAATAACCAGAAAGCTTATAATGGCAAGCCCAGCATCCGAAGACGGCTTATGCAGCAAGATAACTTCAAGAACGTCGAATAAATTTGTGAAAGTCTCTTCCATCAGCATTAGCAGAGATACCCCGGCAACAATAAAGACAGATCCTGGTATTTTGCCAGAAGCTCAAGTCTTGATCGGGACAAAAAGACTGTGACCAGTAACTGTCAAGGCTATCAGGTAAAAAAGACTGGTCAAGTTTTCGAAAACACCAAACCGGGAAAAGAAGATTTCCTTAAATATTCCCGTTCCCGAGCCGGAAAAAACCAAAGCCGTCAGCAGCGAAGCAACAAAAAAAATCCAGTAGCCTTTCAAAGCTATGCGAGAGTCAATTACAGGATTTTCTGAAACCGGTATCTGCTTGGTAATTCTGGAGTTATTTCGGAGAGCGATTATACAAGGCCTTTACCAGTATAGGCAAGAGGCACAATTTTTACGTAATACTTGCAATCCCAATCACTATGCCTTAATGAGTTATGTAATTATTTGCTATAACAACACAGGAACAAAAATATGTTTGATTTAAAGAGAGTGTGGTCGAAATCTCCCGGTTCAGGAAACGACGTGTATGCAGAAGCAATCATCAGACAAAGACCTGATGATGTCACAGTTTTCCTTACAAAATACGCCCCGGACTTGATAGATCATCAAGAACTTGAAAAAGACACTATAACGGTCCTTAAGCGCGAAGGCATTGATGTGGGCGAACGCAATGTTGCAGTAGGTATAGTGACTGACTTTCATAAATACGTGGAAACTGCTGAATATCAAAGAGTGGAATTAGGAAAGCTGGGAGAGAAAATTACACCTTCAGCATCACCTGAAGTTATAGCCCTCCAAGCTCCTTCCCCGTAATTTTCATTACGATTCCCGAGAGCCTTGGCCCGAATATCGGCTAAGGCTCATCTTGCAGGAATTTAGATCAATTTCATCAGCAGTCGCGTATACCCTGCCTGCGATACAAATTCACTGGCCAGCGAAGGCCTTTGCACGTAAGAATTGTTAATGGACAAGAAAGACCACATGCATGACAATTATTAAATATAAACTGTCCCGGTTTTGTCCGGTCCCGGTTTTTTCCGGTTTTTTTAGGTTTTTGAAATATGCAATGCTGTTTATTGGCTGCGCTGTATTTTCTGATTGTGTAATGGCACAACAAACTGAAAGAAGTAAAGAATTAGTGAAGACCGAAGATTCTTTCCAAAAATGGAAAGAGCAATCCGAAAATAAATTCGAGCAAGAAAGTAATTATAGTTTTAAAAAAAATAATGCCATACAAAGTGAAAACAAGAAAAAGCGCAACAAATTAGATAATCTAAATGAATATACAAAGTATTTTGGAATCGGCAAAGCTAAGAATTGTACTCTTTTAGATTGCAATTCAAAAAATTTAAATGTAATTCGCAAACATTTCTTTAATGTACATGATTTAGAGGGAATAAAATGTATTGAATATGACTTTGATGATGATGGTTTGTTAGATTTTATTGTCAAAATAGAACAAGAACATTTCTGCAAAAAAAACCTCTGTCAAACATATTTATTCAGAAAAAAAAGAAATTACTCATACCAAATATACGAGGGGCCTTTTATTCAGGGAAATACAGTGGCTGTAGCTGAATCAAAAACCGAAGGCGTGCATGATTTAGTTTTTCATTCAGACTTACTGGGCCGTTGTTTATGGCGATGGCCTCAAGGTGCAGACCAAGATTTTATGTGTGTTATGGGTGTTCCGCTTCAAAGTACTAAGATCCAGAAATCCAATTAAACTTACAAAAAGGAGAATTAACAAATGATGAATATTAACTTTTCAAGTACAAGCAGCAGTGTTTCACAGACAGAATTAGAAAATGCTTTTTACAATTTAGCTTACCAGCATGTTTAATGCTGAAAAACCGGTGAAAAACCGGGACAGTTTATATTTTCGGCACCACCTGCCTTCGCCAAGTCACCAAAGCCCTCCTTTCTTGTCATCTCGACCGGAGCGCCGGAAGGCGCGAAGCGGAGATATCTTTTATAGTTTGAACAGGATAAGATCCCTTAATAAACCGTCATCGCGAACCGCGCCAGCGGCGGGGACGTCTATAGAGATCTTAATTTTGAGCTATAGGCGGCAGGTGTGTTTTATTAGTTTATTTTCATGAAGTCCATCGATTATTCCTAGTTCTGCCAGTCTTGTTACAGGAACCATTTTTAGCTGGTTGTAGATCTGTTCTCCAGAGGATTCCAGCAAGTCGGGCGGTATGCCTTTACGGATTAAATACTGATTTGCCTCGTGGCCAATTTTTGAGAAGGCGAGCAGGGTGCGGGGCAGTTCTATAATTGGTCTGGGGGCATGAAAACCCAGTTTCATATTTTCATCTGCCAGACGGGTCTTGCCGGACATCAGGACAATGACGCAGGCGCTGTCGCACATGTCTTTGGCAATAACTGTAATATTACCCTTTTTTTCGATCAGTTCAGCAGCTTCCAGAGCCTGATCAACAAGGCCGCCGAAACTTGTGATGTAAATTTCTTTAATGTGCGGGCTGGCTTTAAAGTGTTGCCGTAATTCACTGACAAAGCTCGGGCCTATCAGACCGTTGATGTAAAGGCTCTCGCCGAAAACATCCTCCCAAATTTTAAAATCATCATAGGTCTTGCGCTCTTCATTGATAAGGAATAGCAAAGGGGCTTGAGACAGCAGCGTGGCAATAATGATTGTGAAGCCTGCTCCTGCGGAAATCGAAAGCAGCCGCAGGTTTTTGCTTTGTCTTTCCGGAGAGTTTTTTCTGCGGGATGTTTCGCTCCAGAGGCGATAGACCAGATAAGTTCCTGCTAAAACTGCAAGTAGCAGAGAGATGCACCAGATAGCGACATCAAAGCCGTAACTCGTTATCACTCCAGCTAATATCTCCGGCCTTTTCATTTTTAGGCTAATGCTAAATGCGCCGGGGCGTTCCAAACAAGGGAATTGATCAGGCGATAATTTTGGTAAGCAGGCCTTCAATTCCGTCTGCCACATACTGGACGGATAATGCTGCCAGCAGAATCCCAACGATCCGGGCGAGCAGATTGCCGCCTGAATGACCGAGCTTTGCATTGATCCTTGCCGCCCATGCCATGCTAAAATAGGCAATTCCCACCACTAAAACCAGAACGCCGGTAACTATCGATTTGTCTATCAATCCGGGGTTGGAGGTCATAAGCAGGATTGAGGCAGTCATGCCACCGGGCCCGGCCAGAAGAGGTATGGCGAAAGGAAATACCGCCATGTCGGAGCGGTCGCCATAAACGCTTTTCTCGGAGTCCAGCTGGTCAGGATCGTGATAACCCATCAGCATCCGGAAAGCGATAACAAACAGTAAAAGGCCGCCAGCTATACGAAAGGCTGATATTGAAATCCCCAGCATGGTAAGTAGAGAGCTGCCTATCAGGCCAAACAGCAGAAGCAGGCAAAGCGTAATTACGCTGGCCTTTCGGGCAATCTTGCGGATTGCCTTATCGCTCATCCCGCGGGTCATAACCGCAAATATTGGCGCATTACCGACCGGATCGATAATCACGAAAAGCGTCACAAATGCCTGAAGAAAGAGTTCCATGGCCGCAATCAGTAGCCTGAATTTTTAAAAAAATAAAGAGGTTAAAGATGTTTTTTTGAAACTTGCGCAGCTTTATTGGTTTGCAGAGTTAGAGTGTGCGATTGTTTATATTAAAAGGCAGCGTTGGCGGATGAGTTGATAAATCTGCATATCTCTTTAAGCTGTAGTCGAAGTGATTTTTTATTTACACACGGCAGGTGAAGATGAGTGGCGAAAATATTGAACTGGAAACCTTGCTGGCCGAAGCGTTTACCAATCCATCCGTGATTGGCAGTTTCTACGCTGAAATGCTTTCATCAGATCTTTATATCATCACCCGGAAAAGTGATGCGTCGGGAGGTGAGCAGGTGATCGAGGAAGGTGCCAAAGTGGATATCATGACTTTTGCCATGAAAGACGGCACGGCTTTTATCCCGGTGTTCACTTCAGTAGCGGAACTGCAGAGCTCAATTACAGAAGAAAGCACTTATATGTCTGCTCGTGGCTGGGAGTTATTTAATATGATTGAGGGCATAGATGTGGTTGTCAATCCAATGAGTGAAACAGCCCTGCATTTGCCACCAGAGGAGCTCTCACGAATACTGGATTATTTTGAGTCTGGTGAGACAAATCCAGAACAGCAACCTTAAGGATCTTTAATGCAAACAGCCGATGTCTTAATAATTGGTGGCGGCGCCGCCGGGTTAATGTGCGCTGCCCAGGCCGGACAACGAGGACTATCGGTGATTGTTCTTGAGCACAGTGACAAGCTTGGTGAAAAGATCCGCATCTCAGGAGGGGGGCGATGCAATTTCTCCAATATGCATTGCGGCCCGGATAAGTTTATCTCTCAAAACCCGCATTTCTGCAAATCGGCAATAAGCCGGTATTCGTCATATGATTTTATTGAGCTATTGGAGGGTTACGGCATTGCATGGCATGAGAAGAATCCGGAAAAAAATACCGGCCAGCTTTTTTGTGATGAGAATGCAATTCAAATAGTCGAGATGCTTAAAAGCGAATGTGATCGAGGCAGGGTGAAAATTTGCACGAACACGGAAGTTCAAACCATTACCCGAAACGAGCATAGCTTCTTAATTATCGATCAGTCCGAAGAGGCATTTTCTTGCGGTAAACTGGTGATTGCTACTGGCGGCCCTTCCATTCCCAAAATAGGCGCCAGCGGTTTTGCTTATAAAATTGCCCGGCAATTTGATCTGAGTGTAATAGAGCCACAAGCAGCGCTGGTCCCGCTTACTTTTACCGATGATGTTTTGAGTCTTACTAAATCTCTTTCGGGTATTAGTGTGGATCCTGCATATGTGAGTTGCGGAAGAGTTGGTTTTAAGGATGCTTTGCTTTTTACCCATCGCGGCTTGAGCGGTCCGGCCATACTGCAAGTTTCTTCTTACTGGAAACCGGGGGAAAGTCTGCTAATCAATTTCTGTCCTGATCAGGATATAGATGCAGTGCTAAAAGAGGCGCGAAAATCGCAGCCCAGGCAAATGCTTCATAATGTTCTTTCGCGTTATCTTCCTAAACGTCTGGCTGAAAATATTGCCGCTACAAGTGGGCGCGACATTTGTATGGCTGACTTGCCGGATGCGGCGATAAGAGAAGTGGCCGCTCTGATTCATAAATGGGAGGTGAAGCCAAACGGCAGTGAAGGCTACCGGACTGCTGAAATTACACGCGGTGGTATTGATACAAATGAGCTTTCTTCGAAAACTTTTGAAGTCAAAAAAGTGCCGGGGTTATATTTTATCGGAGAGGCTATTGATGTGACAGGCCAGCTTGGCGGGCATAATTTTCAGTGGGCCTGGAGCTCAGGGTGGTGCTGTGGTCAAGGGATACTAATTTCCTAAAAGGTGAATTTTACTACAAGAGGATTTTATGAGGTTACGTCGATTTGTATTGGTGCTGGCAGGGATCTCTATTGCGCCACTTGCTTTTGGTACGGCGAGAGCAGAAACCAGTTTTTCAGCTGGAATTGGTGCAAGAGTTGCGCCTGACTATGCCGGATCTGACGAGTATGATTTTCTTGCATTGCCAGTAATCAATTTTGTCTGGACGCCCGAATTAGCAGAGCAAACCTATATTGAAGACCGCCAGTTCGAAGCAGGACTGCTGAGCTTTCAAATAAGTTCTTTTGAAGGACTGGAAGCTGAATTTGCTCGTTATATTTCAGGAGATTATGCCTTGACTATGGCTGCGGGACTGGGAGTGGCGGGCCGGGATCAGGATGATAACGATGCGCTGGAAGGATTAGGAGACATCGATACTCACGTTACTGGCGAGCTGTCCTTTAGATATGCACCAGTCAGCCCTCGAGAGTCGCTTTTCTTTTCTTCTGAGCTTGAGTTCAGCGGTGATTTAAGTGGCGAAACAGATGGTCAGGAGATCAGCTTCGAAGTACTGGCCAATCATATGGTTAGCAGGTCCCTGGTAATAAGCCACGGCCCTAAAGTGGTGTGGACTGATGATGATTATGCTCAGGAGTGGTTCGGCATTACTGATGCCCAGGCAGCCAGCAGTGTGTATGCAGCCTATGCGCCTGACGGTGGCATTAATCAGGCAGGTTATGAAATCAATGCCAGATATAGAGTTATGGATAAAATCAGCTTCATCACGATAGGGGCTTATGATCGGCTTCTGGGTGATGCTGCTGATAGTCCTTTGGTGGATGATGCCGGCAGCCCCGATCAGTTTCAGCTGATTAGTGGCTTGTCTTACAGTTTTTGATATGGATCTGTTTCCTGCACGTAACACATAACACACAATAAAATATAAACTGCTTGCATAAGGCTGCCGGACGTTTGTGAGGAACAAACAATCCCGCTCCTCGTTGGAACTCTGGGAAAACCACGAGGAGTATTTTTATGGGCAGAACCCTTTTATTTATCCTGCTGGCAGCGCTGATCGCTATTGCGGCGATGTGGCTTATAGATGTCGATGTAACCGGTGATACTGAATTACCGGATGTGGAAGTTGAGCAAGAGCGTGAAACGGCAACTGTTCCTGATGTCGACATAGAAATGCAGGAGGAAGAGTTCACCTATCCAGATGTTGATGTCGCTCCACCGGAAGATGACAACACGACAGAGCAGTAAAACTAATTAATTTAAGTTGTTAGGGCGCGTTGCTAGTTGCGATGCGTTCTTCCTTATGTTCATATGCCTTCTTAGTGGAGGCATCTTATGCATAAAAAAGCAGAATTAATTCAGACAAACCGAGAGAACTGGGACCAGCGCGTTGCTGGCCATCTGGAAGCCAAAGAATACGGATTAGAACAATTTCGTAAAGGATGCTGCACACTAAAGGAGCCTGAGTTGCAAGCTTTGGGGAAAGATCTTAGCGGCAAAACCCTTTTACATCTCATGTGCCATTTCGGTATGGATTCAATTTCATGGTCTAGGCGAGGAGCCAAAGTAACAGCTGTTGATTTTTCTGAAGAGGCAATAAAGGCTGCTCGTAAGTTGACAGAAGAACAACAACAGGATGTCGAATTTATCGTAAGCGATGTGTTCAAACTACCCGAAAAGCTCGATCAGCAATTTGATATCGTTTTTACTTCATACGGGATTCTGTGTTGGCTCTATGATCTGAATGAGTGGGCAAATATTATTGCCGGTTACTTGAAGCCCGGCGGCTCCTTCATGGTCATCGATGATCATCCTGCGGCCAATTTAATTGAAGTCGATAGCGGCAGGCTGGAATTGGGCGAAGGTTACTTTAATAACGGCCCGGTCAAATGGGAAAGCCAGTTTTCATACCTTGGCGATACCCCTTTGAAACAGAGTACTTCCACATATCAATGGGCGCATTCCATGGAAGAAATAGTCAATTCACTGATTGGCGCCGGTCTTAATATCAGGGAACTGAAGGAATATCCGTATACCTACTTTAAACGCTATCAAAACATGAAACTGGATGAGGAAGGCTGGTATATTCTGCCGAATGAAGAAAAGCTCGTGCCTTTGATGTTTTCGCTTCTAGCTGAAAAGGAATGACTATATTTATTCTTTTCTTCTTCGCCTGATACGAAAATATCTGAACCCCACCCAGAACATTGCTGCCTAGGCTGCACCAATAAGCCAGCCTGCCAGCACATCGCTTGGCCAGTGCACTCCCAGATACACCCGGCTTATTCCAACAAGAATAGTGATGGTCACGGCCAGCCCCAGCAGGAATAATTTAAGACGCCGGTTTGGCTCAGCTTCGGCGAGTATCGCTCCAAGGCTGAGATAGACTATTGCTGCCATAAGAGAATGGCCGCTCGGAAAACCGGGTAGATATGTGATCGAACCATGCGGCACCAGATCTGGTCTGGGCACATCGAATCCTATTTTTAATAAATTGCTGGCGACCATCCCGGTCATCACTGTGCTCAGGAGATAAATCGCCTGACCATTTTTGCTCTGCACTACCATGTAAATCGAAGCCGCAAATGTGATCAGACCAAGGATAATTATGCCTCCCAGGCCGGTAATATCACGCATCATTTCCTCCAGCCAGGGTGGCCCCAAAGGATCAGCCAGATTATCAGGGGTTCGCATAAGTTTCAGGAGGAAAAGATCAATGCTGTGGCTCTCTCCTTCCAGTACTTCCTCCACTACTTCACTAAAAGCAGAAAAAGCCAGTACACAGAAGATAACCACTATTACCAATAAAGGCTCATGATAACCGGTACGTAGTAAATGTCTAAATAAGCGAAATAACTTGTCACGCATGTCGATACAGGTAAATCAAAGTTAGTACATTGCCAGTGCGCCAAAGGCATGTTTTAATTTCACAAACGTCTTCCCGTCAGAAAGAGTAATTTAAATATGCGTTCATTTTTGAGATCTCTCAAATCAGTTCTCCTCGGTTTTTGTATCTTTGCAATTTTGGCAACTACCTATGCGGTATTTACCTTCCTTGAATGTGAAGCGGATGGCTCCATAGCTATTATTGGAGGTATCATTTTAACGCTGCCGGTATTTCTGATTGCTCTTATACTTTTTTATTTTAAGGCACGTATTTGGCGCTGGCTTGCAGGACTTTTTGTCCTTGTTTCATCCATGTTGATTTATCAATCGGCGGGATTCCTCATTAAT
>CAZJRT010000055.1:0-9304 GCA_964548445.1 uncultured Pseudobdellovibrionaceae bacterium | reverse complement strand
ATAATATTGTTTGTTTCTTGATGGCTTTTTCTGAAAAATCAAAAGGGTATTATTATGAAAAAGCTGCTGTTTCTTGTGCCAAATGACACTTATTTTTTCTCCCATCGCCTGCCGATGGCGCGTGCTGCACAACAGGCTGGTTTTGATACTGGCGTTGTCACTTGCAATGGAGCTGCCAGAAGCGAAATAGAGAAACATGGCATACATGTTTTGCCCTGCAATATATCGCCCGGGCTTAACCCGTTTGGCACTCTTCTAACTCTGGTCGAACTGATAAAGATCTACCGACGCGAAAAACCGCAAGCCGTTCATCACGTTACATTAAAAGCCATTATTCTGGGCTCTATTGCTGCCTGGATTGCCAGAGTACCGCATGTAGTGAATGCCGTCGCCGGATTAGGATACATATTCAATTCCAATAGCGCTCTGGCACGAACGCTGCGCCTTATCATTTACCCTCTTTTTCGAATCCTGCTTAAAAGGCCAGATACTGTAGTCCTGTTACAAAATCCCGATGATGCAATTCTTCTTGAACAAAAAGGTCTGGTCCGCAAGGATCAGGTCGTTATTATTCCCGGCTCCGGCGTCGAGACAGATAAATACTCCCCGGCTCCCCTGCCTCCCTTCGACGAAGGAATCATTTGCACTTTTTCCGGTCGCATGATCGGTATCAAAGGACTGGAAACATTAAAAGAATCCTTTGAAATACTTTTACAAAAAAAGCCAGACGTTCACCTTTGGCTTTGTGGCGTTCCGGACAGTAACAATCCCGGCTCGTGGACCGAAGAACAGCTCCGCGAATGGGCAAAAGCCCCTAACATTAAATGGAAAGGCTTTTGCAGGAATATGCCGGAAATCTGGAAGCAATCACACATAGCCCTTCAGCCCTCCTATGGCGGAGAAGGCATCCCCAAGGCATTGCTCGAAGCGGCTGCATGCGGTCGCACAATCATTGCCACAAATGTCCCCGGATGCCGCGAGGTGGTCACACCTGAACGCAACGGCCTGCTTGTACCTCCGCGTAATGCAGAAGCTTTGGCTAGCGCTATCGAGGAACTGGCCGGGAACAATGAAAGATGCCGAGTTTATGCTGCTACCAGCCCAGCTATTATCGAAGAAAAGGGATTATCTGCCAGCAGAATAACCGATCTTACCCAAAAGCTTTATGAGAGTTTGCTAACAGCGCAGGAATAAACGGATTCTCGTAAATCAGCTATTCCTTTTCCTTTATGAGAACTTGTGGTCATAACTTCCGGGAAAGCGGCCGGATGCTTTTTCAATCGGACCTCTGTCTCATTACGGCGGGATTGCAGGGCGCCAGCGGGAACTTTATCAGTTTTAGTTAAAACTACCCGGTACGATACCGCTGCCTGATCAAGGAGATCAAAGAGATGTCCATCAGCCTCTTTAAGTCCATGTCTTGCATCTATAAGCACAAAAACGGTTCTCAGATTGGGGCGTCCGCGCAAATAATTAAAAATCAGTTCGTCCCAGGCCTTGCGCATCTCCTTTGATACTTTGGCATAACCATACCCCGGCATATCAACCAGATAGAAAATTCCGCCCAGATCAAAAAAATTGAGCTGCTGTGTACGTCCCGGCGTATGAGAAATTCTTGCCAGACTCTTGCGATTAGTCAGAGCGTTAAGCAGCGAGGATTTACCAACATTCGATCTGCCAACAAAAGCAACTTCCGGCTTGTCAGCGCGAGGTAGCTGATCCAGGTCAGTGACTCCCAAAGTGAAATCACATGGCCCCGAAAAAAGCTTTCTGGCTTCTTCAAATATCGGTGAATTTTCTGTCATCTGCTCCAAACAGCTATTTCTTCTTCTTTTTCTTTTTAGGTTTCGGCGGAGTAACCGGTTTTTGCGGCTGCTCTTCATGCTGTCCGAAAACCGCTTCCTCGATTTCATCTTCGATTACTTCAGCTTCCGGATGGATATTTGGCCCCTCCATAACCTTCTTGCGCATCAGGCGGTCCTCCAGAGACTTGCCAAAAAACTTCACCTTAACGCCCATCGAACTCATGATCACGTATTGCTGGATACCAGCAAACATCGCACTGAAGGTCCAGTAGATCACTAGTCCTGCAGCAAATTTTGCCATGATAAATGTCAGGAACCACGGCATGTAATAGACCATCATTGCCTGCGTCTTATCCTGCGGAGGCGGAGACATTGATCTTTGGGCCAGCATGACCATCAGCATCAGGCAGGGCCATATTCCGATCATTAATGCTTGTGGGGGCTGCCAGGCTATCAAGCCAAACAGGTTAAATATGGTTGTCGGATCGGGAGCCGAGAGATCCTGAACCCAGCCAAAGAAAGGCGCATGACGCATTTCGATAGTCAGTGACAGGACTTTATATAGCGAAAAGAATATCGGGATCTGAATCAGAATCGGCAGACAGCCCGCCATCGGGTTGACCTGTTCTTTTTGATATAATTCGACCAGAGCTGCCTGAAGTTTTTGTTTGTCATCTCCATACTTTTCCCGCATTTCAGCCATTTGCGGCGATATCGTACGCATTTTTGCAAATGATCGATAAGAAGTATTGGCAAGCGGAAACACTGCTGCCCGAAGCATGATCGTGAAGATGATAATCGTAATCCCGAAATTCCCGACGAGAGTATTAAGATACATCAGCAGATAATAGAAAGGTTTGGTAAGGAAATACCACATACCGAAATCAACCGAGAGATCGAAGTGTCTTACTCCTAATTCTTTTTCATAGGCATCAAGAAGCTGTACACGCTTGGTTCCGGCAAAAAGCCGGTTTTGATAACTGATCGATTCGCCGGGATCAACAGTATAAGCCTGCCCCAGCAAGTCTACCTGATACAGCGGATCTGCTTCAGGATCCATTGCGTCCTTTTCTATAAAGCGGAAAGTTTTTGGCCCATCCTGAGGTGGCAGCAAACTGACAAACCAGTATTTTTCAGTGATGCCAATCCAGCCGGCTTCGCTGTATGCTTCTACATTGCCTTCTTTATCGAGATCATCGTAAGGAACTTCCATGAGCTCCTTGCCAACATAGCCGATAGGCCCCTCATGCATTATCCAGCGCCCGGTAAAATCGGCGGGAACACCTCTTTGAGAAATCAACCCATAAGGATAAAAGACCATGGCTTCATCGGTCTGGTTAATAATACGGTCCTCGACAGTAATAAGGAAATGCTCGTCGAGACTTAAGACCCGCTCGAAGATAACGCCCTGACCGTTATCCCAGTATAACGTCACAGAATTCTCTGGCGTTAAGGCCTGGCCCGATCCGCCCCGGACCATCCAGACCGCATCCCTGCCCGGCACCTTGATATTCTTATTGGCAGGCACCCAGCCATATTCGGCATATCGGGCATCTTCGGTTCCTGGCGGTGAAAGCACGGAAACCTGATCCTCATGCTCCAGTGAGACAAAATGATTGCGCAGCCTCAAATCATCAAAGCGGCCGCCTTTAAGGCTTATTGTACCGAGAACATGTTCATTTCTAACATTAAGCCGGGGGTTTTCGGCGAGAATATCTTCACGGGACATAGTATCTTCTACAGGTCTGTAATCAGCCGAAGCCTCCCGGTTGGCTTCGAACTCTTTTTGTTTCTCGATTTCTTCAGCCTGTTGCGTAGCCCGCAGCGCTTCCATTTTTGGCTTTAAAATGAAATGATCGAACCCGAAATAAATGAGCAGGGCCAAAATCATAAAAAGGAAAAGATTGTTTTTATCTTCCGGGTGCATTCCCTGATTGTTTAAATTGTTCATTTTCCCAACTCTCTGCTCATTCATTCTCTTCAGGACAGTCTCGTCGTTTATAGCCGATGATATGCGGCCACACAAATCGTTCCGGCACAGGATCGCTCCATGATCGTCTGGACCAGGGATGACAGTTCATAATACGAAGAACAGCCAATATCCAGCCCTTAATTGGACCATGTCGGTTAATCGCCTGTTCAGCGTAAAGTGAACATGTGGGATGATAACGGCACTGTCCGCCAATAAACGGGGAAAGCCATCGCCTGTAAATGGAAATTGTCCAAAGCGAGATTCTTTTAATCATCCTTAATACAATCCAGCCTTTTCAGACACCATTTCAAATCCCCGGCGAGAAGAGCAAATTTTTTCTCGGCAGCTTCCTTTCTTCCGATGATTACATAGGTTCCTTCTTTGGCGAGAGGCATGATTTCAGAAGCCGCTGCTTTAAGGCGACGCCTGATCAAATTCCGACGTACAGCTGATTTATCGACCTTTTTGCTTACAGTAAAACCTACCTGCTGTTTTCCCTCCTCAGGCAAAAACTGCAAAATCATACTTTGCGAAACCCATCGTCTGCCTTGTTTGGCAGCACGTACAAAATCTGATCGCCTTTTTATTGTCCGGACGGGTTTCATTCAATTTTTCCAGCTGTAGCACTAACAGTTTTATCATCCCGAAAATGGAGTTTCAGCTCTTGCCCTTCATGCACTAAATCTGCATCCGGCAAGGGCTTTCCTTCTTTATCACGAACCAGCACAAAACCGCGCTTGAGAACGCGTTTAAATGAAAGGCTTTCCAGCATCCGGCAGGCATATTCCCATCGCTTGACCCTGTCATCAAGCAATCTGGGTTTTATCGATTCCAGCCTGTTTGCCCGAAATTCAAGTTGCTCGCTTTTTTGTCTAACCATCTCTCCCGGATGACGCAGCCGCGCTCCTGCAGTCCCCCACCTCTCTCTCTTTAGCGAGATGCTTCGCTCAAAAAATGCACGCAGCTTGTGATCGGTATGATCGAATCTTTGAAGTCTTATTTCCAGCAGGCGCGAAGGATCGCCAATTCTTGCGCTCAAATTCTCCAGACGGCTGCTCTTTTCACTGATCAATCGTCCAGCCATACGGAACAGGTTTTCAGATTCTGCACGCACAGTTGCAAGCAAATCTATACGTCGGGGCACAGCCATCTCTGCAGCTCCGGTAGGAGTAGGCGCCCGAAGGTCAGAAGCATAATCGGCCAGCGTAGTATCCGTTTCATGACCTATCGCAGTGATTACAGGAATATCACTGGCAGCAATTGCCCGAACAACATTTTCCTCGTTAAACGGCATAAGGTCTTCCAGAGATCCGCCGCCTCTGGCGACGATCAGGACATCCGGTTTGTGTTCTCCGGCGAGTGCATTAAATCCTATTATCGCCTGCTCGACCTGCTGTGCTGCTATATCTCCCTGTACCTGTACGGGCCAAAGAAGTACATGCCGGGGAAATCGGTCATTTAACCGATGCATGATGTCTCGTATGACCGCACCCGTCGGCGAAGTAATAACTCCAATTTTCTCTGGCAGAAATGGTACGGGTTTTTTGCGCTCACGATTAAACAGCCCTTCCGCCGCAAGACGCTTTTTGCGGTCTTCCAGCATCTTGAGCAAAGCGCCTTCACCGGCCAGCTCCATACTCTCGATAATCAGCTGATAATTCGAACGCGCCGGATAAGTCGAGATTCTGCCCGTACAAATAACCTCCAGACCTTCTTCCGGTTTAATGGAAAGACGCTGGAGGTTTCCGCGCCAGCAAACGGCATCTATACAGGCATTATCATCCTTGATTGCTGAATACATGTGCCCGGATGTGTGGATTTTAACACGGCTAAGCTCACCTCTAACGCGTACATGGCCATACGTGTTTTCCAGAGTTTTCTTTAACGAAAACGCCAGTTCCGCAACCGAATATAAGGGTACATTGCTTGGTAAATGCTGCATAATTGCAGGTTAGATGCTGATCACCAAAAAATAAAGCTATTAAGCAGCAAAGATCGGCAACAGGATATTTGGCTTTTAGAAATGTTGTGCCCGTGGTTCAGGCAGGTTAAAAACAATCAGCAATAAAAGCGAAAGGACGGCGGCAAATGAATATTCTTTTAGTTGGATCCGGAGGCCGGGAACATGCACTGGCCTGGAAAATCTCCCAGTCACATAATTGTGAAAAATTATACTGCGCTCCTGGAAACACCGGTATTGCCGAATATGCCGAACTGGTTCCGATTGGAATAGAAGATATTGGCGCGATCAGAGACTTTGCCGAAGAAAAAGGAATACATCTGGTTGTTGCCGGACCGGAAGCCCCTTTGGTTGCGGGACTGGCCGATGAAATGAAAAAAGCCGGAATACCGGTTTTTGGCCCTGACGCCGCAGCGGCCCGGCTGGAGGGGTCAAAAGGCTTTATGAAAGACCTGTGCGCCAAATACGATATTCCAACAGCCCGCTACGGTCGCTTCAGCGAACTGGAAGACGCCAAAGAATTTATTGCAAAGCTTGGAGCTCCTATCGTTATCAAGGCTGATGGGCTTGCTGCGGGCAAAGGCGTCATCATTGCCGAAACTCTGGAAGAAGCCGTCAAAGCCGCTGAAGAAATGCTTTCCGGTACGTTTGGCGAGGCAGGCCAGGAAATTGTTATTGAAGAGTTTTTGCAAGGCGAAGAAGTAAGCTACTTTGCCCTGTCCGACGGCAAAGATGTATTGCCGCTTAATTCCGCCCAGGACCATAAACGGGCTTATGACGGCGACAAAGGACCCAACACCGGGGGCATGGGCGCCTTTTCTCCTGCCCGATCAGCTGTCTGGACACCAGAGCTTGAACGCAAAACGCTAGAGCGAATTATTTATCCCACGGTCGAAGGCATGGCAAAAGAAGGATGCCCGTTTACCGGTGTACTGTACGCAGGACTGATGATTATAAACGGTGAACCTTACCTGCTCGAATACAATGCTCGTTTCGGCGACCCGGAGTGCCAACCGCTTATGATGCGTTGGCGGGGTGATCTGGTTGAAATTTTGAATGCAGCGGCTCGAGGCAGAATTAAGGAAGTCGAGCGCCAAGTGTCATGGAGCGAAGAATCTGCCCTTTGTGTGGTTATGGCCGCAAAGGGATATCCCGGTTCATATGAAAAAGGCAGCGTTATCTGCAATCTGGAACAAGCGGGATCTTTACCTGATACTAAAATATTCCATGCCGGAACTTCCCGAAATTCGGAAGGCCAGATTATCAGCGCAGGCGGAAGGGTGCTTGGCGTCACAGCGACCGGGAAAACTGTTCAGGATGCACAAAAACGTGCTTATGAAGCAGTGAATAAGATCGATTGGAAAGATGGTTTTTGCCGAAAGGATATTGGCTGGCGTGCGGTAACAAAGTGATCAGTATTATAAAATATTAATAATTAGCCCGCATAATGCTATTCTGAATCCAGGGCTTTCTCTTTTCAGCTATCATATTCTTTATGCGCTTATTGATAATTATTACATTACTGTCTTTTCCATTCTGGAGTGCTCCTGCACTAGCCCAGAGCAATGAAAATTCGCCCGAGCAAAACGTGCCTCCAGAGTTACAAATCTATGAAAAGCCAGAAGTTATTAAAAAGCTTATGGAGCTTGAAAAAGAGCAGGATCATGAAAAGGTCTTCGAAACCATTCGCTCAATAACCGATGGCGAAGAAATGCAGGAAGCTCTTTTGTGGTTGCGTACCAGAGTAATGGCAGATGACACGGCAGATCCCCGCTATGCGCTACTTTATGCAGAATCCTTACTGAGAATCATTGGAGATCAGCAAGAAGAAAATCTTCCATTAATGGAAACAGCTGCAATGGTTTATCTATATGGCCATCTGACTTTGGCTGTAGATGCGCAGCGTTGTCTTAACCGGGACACATCATGGAATACTATCAGTTTTCTGCTGGACCCTTTTGAAGAGCTAATCGACTTCTACAAAAACCTGCCCGAACATAAGCGAAGAGATGTGCTGACAGTTGCCATGCGACTCGAAGACCGTGTCTCCGGAAGGGAGCCTAATATGTGGATTTGCACCGGGGAAGATCTTTCTGAAATAGAGGAAAAGAATGTAAAGGAAAGAGAAGGCCTGGACAGAGTGGAAAATGAACTGCTTTCCCTGATGCAGGAATTCGATCTTCAGCCTCAATTTGTTTCAACCCGCATCTGGCGGGAACGTCGGGATGCACGCCGCAGGGCTTTCGCACGACAATTCAGGTAATTCCGGACATATCATGCCACCTCAAAAAATCGCTCAAGAATCCGTAAATAGGTTTCCTTCAGGCCTTCGAGTGCAGCAATTTCTATATGTTCATCAACCTGATGAGCCGTAGCATTAATCAAGCCATATTCAAGCACCGGACAATAGCCATGAATAAAGCGGGCATCAGAGGTCCCGCCTTCAGTGGTCAAATCGGGGATTGTTCCTGAAACTTGATACACTGCCTGTTTAAGCAGTTCTGCCCAGGGGCCGGGTTCTGTACGAAAGCTTTCCGCACCAACCCTGATTGCAAGCTCGTAGTCCAGACCCGTTTGATCAAGAATTTTCCTTATTTGCTTTTCCAGCATCCCGGATGTCCAAAGATCATTAAACCGAATATTGAATGTTGCACTACCACTTGCGGGAATAATATTAACCGCTTCATTGCCCACATGAATATCTGTGATCTCCAGATTAGTCGGGGGGAACCATTCATTGCCGTGATCCCACTCAAATGCGTCTAAAACTGCCAGCATCCTGATTAGTCCTGGCAGTGGATTGTCAGCCAAATGTTGATAAGCCACATGTCCCTGTACGCCTTGTACTGTCAAATAGCCTGATAACGAACCGCGCCTGCCTGTTTTAACTTGCTCCCCCAGTTTAGCCGGATTTGTCGGTTCTCCCACTATGGCTAAATCAGGAATTTGTCCATGATCAGCCATCCATTCCAGAACCTTGCAGGTCCCGTTGACAGCTTCTCCTTCCTCGTCACCTGTTATAAGCAGGCTAACAGAGCCGGCTGGCGAGCCGTACCTGTCCATAAACTCGAAAAGAGCGGCCACAAAAGCGGCCACGCCGCCTTTCATATCTACAGCTCCACGGCCATATAACCTGCCTTTATCAATTTCTGCAGCAAAAGGAGGATAAGTCCATGCAGCCTCATCTCCCGGAGGAACAACATCGGTATGTCCGGCAAAACAAAGATGGGGACCACCCTTGCCTAACCGGGCAAACAGATTTGATATTTCACCAAAAGCGAGGTCATAGCATTCAAGGCCTCTGGTTCGCAGCAAATCGCTAAGATATTTCTGGGCACCAGCATCATGAGGGGTCACAGACTGGCAGCGGATCAATCCTCTTGCTATTTCTGTTACTCCGGAACCACTCATAATTAATCCCTTAGAAGATCGTTGATGGAAGTTTTACTACGGGTTCTTTCGTCTACTTTTTTGACGATCACTGCGCAAGCAAGAGAGGGGCCAGGCGATCCGTCTGGTAACGGTTTGCCCGGCAATGCTCCCGGAACCACGACAGAGTACGCAGGA
>CAZJRT010000054.1:0-9449 GCA_964548445.1 uncultured Pseudobdellovibrionaceae bacterium | reverse complement strand
GGGTCTCGTTCTGTGCTTCAGCCGCGGCGATCTTGCTGTCCAGACGCTGGATCTGTGTGTTGATGGTATTGATGCGTTTTTGATCCCCGCCTCTCTGCAGACCGACTTCATGGTCCGCGCGGGACTTTTTCCACTTCGCGATCTGCGCTTCAAGGCCGGTGATCTGCCCCTCAATACTCTGTACGCTGCCTTCGGCCGCGGCGACTTCCTGCTGTGCTGTCTGATATTCCTGGACCGGTACAGAAGCCCTAGAACCCGGAACGTAACCGCTGTCCCCGGTGGACGTGCCGCCGCTGACGACAGAGGGGCCGGGGGGAGAATTTTGGTCGGACCGCGCTGTACGGGCATCAAGCGGTGTCCCATCTAAAAGAATTTCTTGAATAACCTCATTGATCTGCTGGCCCAGCTTATTCCCTTTGTAAGCAGCCATTTCATCATTGTACCCGACACCTTTATAAATCGCTTCGGCAATATAAGAAGCGTAACCGGCCGGCGTTAAAGTCAACGCAACCTGAGCAAATTGTTCCCCGACTTCATCTAAAGTACCGCCTACAGCCATGCGGACCGAATTAGCCGCAATTCTTCCAGGCATACTCTTCAAAGTATAAGATATGCCTTTTTTACGCAAAGCATCTATAACACCGCGATCAGCCGGTCCTCTTAAAGAATCAATTGCTTGAAAGCTGGTCGCCTGTTCAAAAGCATTACCAAAGGCTCGAAATTTGCGCCCGAAATCTTTCGTCTTCACATTCCGCAAAGCCTCTCCGACATTCAACACACGAGCACCTGCCAGCAGACCGGAAAACAGAATCATCTGGCCTTCGACCCCGCGATACGTACTGACACCATCTGCGCCGGTTGTCGTCGCACCGCCACCCAGCCATGACGGCAAAAATGCCTGAGGAGATGTTGGGATCTCTGACCACTGTCTGACCTTCAGCTTGCCATTCTGCTGTTCAAGACGAGCGATCTGTTGATCTATTCGATTCTTTTCCTGATCACTGATATTATCGCGATCGAGTTCTTGTTGAAGATTTAAGATCTGTTCGCTATTATCAATAACTCCAAAAAGACCGCTAGAATATGCCCGTCCGACAACATCGATCCAGTTTTCTGCTCCTTGATATTTCCGGGCGCTGGCATCGACTAACTGATAAGCCCCTTTACCGTCTTTGACCGCAATCTGGGTATCATCCCAAAAAGCTCCAAAGGTGAAATTCAAGGCATCCCGTTCAAAAGCAGACCCGGCTGTGGACATGGCCGATTTCTTAGTAAGATAAGATGCCCCTTCCAGAACCCCGGCCAGCGGTGCTATAACCGCCCCAACATTCCAGGCCGTGCGTCCAACAAATTTTACTGAACCCACGCCCAAATTACGGACCAGTCCAGCGTTGCTGAGCGTATGCATCCGATGTGCAGGTGTTGCCTTACCTGCATCTTTCAAAATATGATTTTTAAATTTAATATTCCATCCTTTGGCATCCAGCGCTTTACCGACAGCCAAAGCGGTGGTATACCCAGCACCGACATACCCGGCTGTTTGCAAAAACTTCCCCCAGTTCTCGATCGAATCATTTTGTTCAGCCATACCTAATGATTCTAAGGCATGTCCAGCTAACCAGGAACCTGCAGAGGCCGAGTACCCGACTGCGACAGAGCCCCAGCCTTGACGAGTTGTCATAGTGTTGTTTTTCGCATACCTTACGGATTTGCCTACTACTTTATTATAACCAGTTTTTACCGACTGACCGATTCTTTGCCAGAATCCACGCGGCTGATAACTACTGTTCGCTTTGACCTGACGCATACTGCCCTTATAGCCGCTAGCGACACGGGCAAACATATATCCACCAAACCCTTCTACAGCGACATTGCCTAAATCATTCTTGCTGCTTTCGGAAAACACCACATATCTGGCCTCTTCAGAAGAGTCACCAACAATCCTCAACATATCGTCGTTTTCAAAAACAGCGGCCAACTCTTCCGGACGGGCATTTTGCAGTACCTCCCACTCCTGTCTGGTAATGTCTTTCGCTTGATCTTTTGCTTCTATTTTTTCAGCAGCATCTTTGCTCAAATCGGAAAAACCACCGACCATACGGCTGTAAAGAAAATGTGTGGCACGAGAATCTTTCTCTAAATTTTTAGCTAACTGATCCGTATAGTGCGGGTCTGTTATAAAATTCGCCAGAGGGTTGAAGACCAGTTTCTTAGTACCGTAAATCATCATTCCGGCCGATGCTGTGCCGATACCTGTCCTGATCGCGTCGCCTATCAATAAACGTCCACTGCCATAAAAATTTCTGCTTATAAACCGATCAAATCCGCCCGTCGGTGTCAAATAGCTCAAACCGCCAAATGCTGTCAGCCCGCCCACAAGCGCAAGCGTTCCATATCCGGCCTTGGCCCACCCGTTCTCCGCTTCCATTGCCTTTTTCCCAGACCAATAGGAAAGCGCTCCACCACCTCCGATCATTCCGGCTGATGTTAAAAGACGTCTTGTTCCGTTAACAGCAGGCGCCTTGCCGTGGCCCAGCTGTTTTACAATATCTTTGTTTGCCGTCATAAATTTTGAATTCATAAAGCCTTTATAAAGGAAGGAGGTTCCAATCCCTGCTGTCATGATGCCGGCATTGGAAAAAACATTAAGGCCCAGCTGCCCCCAATCATTATCTTGGCTCACCCAGTTCGCTTTAGCATGTTCGGCCACACCATATGTGATGCCTCCTCCAACGGTTAACCCGCCTCCCCACGCAAGTTGACGGCCTTTACTCATCATATCCATGCGCGCGCTAACGCGGGAAATGGCGGGGGAAAGCGCTGAATAAACTATCGCCATACCGAATGCGCCCTTCGCCATCTCCGACATATTCATGGACACTGTTTGAATCTGATTCGCCATTGTTCTGCTGTTTGCCGATCCTCCTTTTAACATCGGTGAGGCGATTTGAAATAATGTCGTGATCGTCATGATCTTCGGTGCCGTCAAATTAGCGCTCGCCAAAGTGTTCAACCCATAATCTCTGGCCCGGTTCAGGAAAGTCGGAGAGAAAGATGTCCTGCCCAATTTTCTTTGAAGACGTGAGAGCCTCCAATCCTTTAAAACCCGCCCTTTTTCGCTTATCCGGCTAATTCTCTTCTCAATACGGGGAACACTTTTTTCGTATTTTGCTCTGCCCCGGGCCCAGTTTTGATGATAATCGTTTCGCTGAAGAGATGTTAAGCGATGACGAAGCATATTACCCATATTCTTGAAGCCTAAATTCGCGCCCGATAAACTGCCGAACATAGTTCCGATATCATAACCATGCAGGTCGCCTCCGGAGCCGATCTGCGAAACAGCGCTGGTCATAGATCCAGCGGCATCTCCAATGCTACGTAATGTTCCCATCGGATCTGTTAGGGCATTAAGCTGCAAGGCCCCCGTAGATGTCGACAAGGCTAATTTTGTATACGCAAGTGCATAGCCGAAACCTGCTCCGCCGACATGTCCCCCAGCGCGGCTTAAGTCCTGACGAATTATGGCCATTTCAGCGCGGTCCCGTTCCGCAATAAACTCATCAAGCCCGCTTCCTCTAATCCGCTCGATCCCGCTGGCGATCATGCGTCCGGGAGTCAAGGCTATTTGCTTTCCGATCATCCAAGGTAAGCTCATATCAGTGTTATCCACCGGCTGTGTCAAATCTGCATAGGCCCCTACGGTAGATGCCGTATTAATAATGCCCGCCGTAACGGCATAACGCGCCATGGAATGCTGAGGAAACAGATACCGTGAACCGATTTTCCCTACACCATGCGCACCCTGAAAAGCCAGCGTCCCCAACGCCGTTTCTCCCATGTTGGTATATAACGGATTCCCTTGATAAACATTCACGCCCAAGTTTACACCCTGTGTTAAGATATGTGGGGCCACGAACTGTGTCGCCGCCCCAACACGCATAGCCTGTGTCGCAGACATGCCGAGTTTGTTGAACGCAAATTGAGCTGCTCGATTGCCAAAGGCTTTAAATGGGGCAAACGCCGCAATACGCGGAGCCCATGCTGCCATATTCCAACCTATAATCGCACTATGCATATTGTCTTCTAACGAAGCCGCCTCGCCTTCTGTCGCGTAGTTGACCATATTTGTAATCGCCATGCTCACCGCCGCTGCAACAACTCGATTCCTGATCTGCTTCATAACATATTTCCGAGCCACGGCAGCAGAGGCATGCGAGACTCCCTGTGAAATAGCCCCTCTAGTAAGCAGGGCCAAGTCCACAGCGGTAATCACGGCTTCAGCGGCATATATAGCACCACGGACCCGGGCTGCCTGGTTCATTTCAGAAGCGAGGATGTAGCTATCCTGAGTATTATAATATCCGCGGCCATGCCCCCCCCCTCCCGTTCCCATATACCCCATCATGCCCTGCATCACATTGCCGTCGATATAAAACACCTTGCCTTCCGTGGCGATCTTGTAGTCATTGTCTTTTAAATTCCATGGGTCTTGCCCTTTAAAGGCATACGCATCAATCTCGTCCGCTTTATAAAGCTTAGGCGCCATGATTACATCTTTATTCTTCGAATCGCCATCGTTTTTATCCTTGATAACGTGATGTCGATAGGCTAGGTAATTGTCATGTACCTGATGATAGCCTAAATCATTTCCTTTGCTGTCATACATCTTTTTGTAACTGCTGTGCTCACTATAGCTGTCAACATCCATTCCTCTTCCCCAGTTATCAACAGCATCAACAACCCAGGCAGAGCTACCGCTGGTGCGTGCTTCAAGATCAATTTTTCGCTTCTTTTCATGATATTCTGATGATTTTTTATCAAATGCTAACGCTGCTTCATATGCGCCACGGGGGACAGGCACTAAATTGCCATTGTCTAATTTCACGAAGTACATTTCATGAACACCGCCTAAGGATTTCGCCTTTGCCTTTAGCTGCTCAATAACCTCTCGCCCGGCAACCATGTTGGGTGCATAGAATTTTCCTAGCTCATCATCCTCAATGACATGCAGGCGATCCCTCAGCAATGATTGCATGTAAATTTGTGTGGGAGAATCGCTTGTTAAATAATAATTTCCAACAGTAGATGAAAAAACAGCGTTCCCGCTGTTGAAGTCAAGGTCGAATGCCATTCTTGCGTAGCTGCTCGATAAGGGCCGTGTTGCCACCCATATTGAACGTCTATCCTTACCGAACCCCTTAATATCAAGTGTCCCAAAATACGCTGATTTTTTCTTTTCCTGTACTTCGTCTTCGGGAATTTTTTCTTTAAAAAGCGTTCCGCGTTCAGCCATTTTTTGCTTCGTATCCACCTTGCCAGCCTGAAATAGAATTTGTTCATTCAGCGGGACCAACAATTCAGAAAATTGCAAATGAACCCTGCCGTTTCTGACACGATAACCGCGTATTTCCTTTTCCCCTTTTTCCGGATAGTCAGAATAGCGGATATTTCCATAATACGAATAATCTTTGCCTTCTCCCCAACCGTCCCTTTGATAAGACCCGTTAGGGATAAATTTTCCGCGGGCATCAAGATGTCCGATACCGCCGCCGTAGACATCGGCTTCAATGGCTAAGGTGGGGTAAACCAAATCAAAATGAAGGGCTTCGGCAGCTTTGCGAAGCTCATGTCCTCTGCTTGTGTTTTCAATTACTCCCTGACGGTCCCCGCCCTCTTCGGCCAAAGCGCTTTTCTTTTTGGCATCAAACTGCAAAAGCGAAAGAAACGCACGAAACTTTTGTTCTTCTGATTGCAGGGATGTCAAATTAACTATCTTCTCGGCTACATCCTGTTCCTCAGGTGTGATGTCGTCAAAAACCCGCAGCACCTGCTTTCGAAAGGTCTTCAATCTTTCTTCATTCGCTGCTGCCGTCGCTTCAGGATCAAATACCTGCTTATACGGATCTTTGCGGAGCCCTGGTCCAGACATAACCCCGCTTGCTACTGCCATTGGATCACGAACTTGTTTTGTGTGTTCTTCCGGGCTTTCGAAGTCTTGATTTGTAAGTTCAGCAAAAACAGCTTGAATTTCCCGCCACTCATCCAAATTGGCTTTTGGTGTAATGCGTTCCATTTTTTCTTTAATCATATCCTCATTTGCGATAAGATTCAAAACCGTGTAAAGCCTTGGGAGGCTTTCTGCTTTGAGGATTTTTTGATAATTCGGATCTTCGAAAAGCGTTATTAAGGCATTCGCAGCTTCGGGGTTTAGCTGTTCATCGCCGTAAATGAGGGAATCTCCTTGATAATGAAACGACAGCAATGCCCGCAAATCTTTTCCACCAAAAAACACAGGACCTAGCTGATCGCTGCGCAGCATGGCCGTACGGGATGATGCCTGCGGCAAAATCTGAAGAAGCTCTGCCGACTGAAGCTGATGAGGCAAAATGGTTTGAATCCCGTCCCGTTCCGTATCAATATCAGTGATTTTACGGACAAAGGCGCCTGGCGTGAAATCCACGGCTTTAAACGCACCAAAATCATAATTCAGGCCGAAACCGTCACCGATGGTGAAAACATGCCGGGATACGCCGGCGTTATCCGTATCTTTAAGTTCTCCCGTCGCCTGAGCTTTCTGCTCTTCTGTTAATTTTTCGCCATCCAGCGTAATATCGCCATGATCTGTCGTTTGATAGCCAACCTCGACGTACATGCCCTCTTTAAATAATTTGTCATAGTCAAACGTGTCCGGTATTTTGGCTAAATCATTTGCTTGCGAATGAAGGTCCGCCGTTTTTCCCTTTTCTTCTCCACCGTATTGTCTTTTGTGGAACGGATCTAGATAAGCTAGCGCTTCCAATATTTTCTCTTTGTTTAAGCGCCCTCTTTTGCGATAGTCCCCCTTCCATCTCGGAGCATCCACTACTGAGTTTTTATCTACAATCCCTTGTTCAACAAGAAAATCCAAAACTCTCTGTTCATCCTTCCCGCTATTTTCTAATACGTAATCAACATCTAGGTCATTAGTCGTAATCGTTTTTTCCCCACGCGAGATTCTTTGCCTAAGCACGAGCAAAAGTGTGGCGGCATATTTCTCACCTCTATTTCCTAAATGCTTCCTTATGCTATCTTGGAGATGCCTTCTATGTTCATTCTGGGAAGCGATTTGATGGTTGTACTTCGTATTTCTCCATGTCGCTACCGCGGGGACATCCGCCCATGCGTTTTGGGAAATCTCCCGTACTAATCGCTTAAACGTGCCGTCTTCGCCGAAGAGAACACTTTCCGGTGTTTTGCCTGCTTTCGCAAACCGCTCCAGCGCCCCTCGATTAACTTCTCCTTCTTCGTTAATGATCTCGAGTTTTCGTAGGCTCTGCCATAATTTTTCACTGTCTCCGTATTTGCTCAACATGGCCTTTGTGACAAGGGCATCCGGGTGGACTTTGCGTCCAGGTAAATCCATATTAACCGAGAGCAACCTTCCATATCCTCCTAATTTTTCAGTCTTTTCCCCGTCATCCCCGGACCGAGGGTCAAATTGATATATCTTGCGGAGTCCCGCATATCCGAAAAGCTTAGCACCCTTCAAAGACTCGTCTTGCGTGAAATGCATTTCACTCAGAGGCACTATTGTTTCTTGCTGTTTTCTCCCAGCAACAGCACTGGGGTCCTCAAAATGAAACTGCCGGTTCATTTGAAACGTATAGTTAGCCGGGCCGATCTGGACGGTCTCTGCCGTAATGTTATTTATTTTCTGCAAGTTCTCTTCTTTATCATAAATAGGATTGAACCCTTCTTCGCCTTTTTGCATAATTTGATATACATAGCCCGCCAAGCTAAAAAATTGATCCCCCACACCAGCCATATCCGGCTGTATCGCCATTTGAGTAAATTCACTTATCCCATATGACTTAAATTTCTTCCCTTCTGCGGATAGCTGTCCTGTTATTTCTCTCTGGAACGGCATAAGCAAATCTGCTTCTTTATTATAAAATTGTGTCAGACGCTGATAGCCGATCGTACCGTCAGAATAGACAAAGGATCTATGGGGACCGATCACAACAGCAGCACTTTTCCCTTCCTCTGATTTAACAGCAAAGCCTTGATTAACTGTGTCATTGAGGAATATCCAGTTATTGGAAGGCAGATAATATTTTGACCCTTCTGCTGTAAACGGTGAGTACGACAAGTTGTACCCCAAAGAGAGCTGGCCGGCCTTTTTTGCAGGCCCCAGATCCGAAACCACCCTCCATGCCTGTTCATTCAAACTGTATCCTTTGCGATCCATAATGCTGGCAAAAGCCGATAAAACGTTCTCGTAACTAGGACCTTCGTCTGACGGATTTATTCTTATACTGTCTAAAGCATCCAGCACGGCCTTCGCCTGATCGGTTGACACGTTGTTTTCTACTAATGTCTGATATAATGTTTGGTCAAACTCTTTTCGTTCAGCACGGCTTTTGACTGATTGTCTTTGTATATACATGTGGGTCAAGGCCGCCGCTACCCCCTCGGTCAAAGACGTTTGAACAGATCCAAAATCTAATTTTATCCCTGTCTGGTCGCTACCTTTCTCTTGTTTTGAAGCAATATATACGGTCCCGTCTTCATGGACATCGAGTCTGGCCACTTCTTGATTTTTATTCGCTTCATCATAAGCAGCAAGTTCTTGCGCCAGCTCGGCCCCTGCTTTTTGCTCATTTGTCACCGCGTCCTGCTGTTTCCGCGCCATTTTTTCCTTCTCAGATTGATCTTTCCAGGCAGCAACCTCGGCAGAAAGATCTGGGTGCTCATCCTGGATAATGTGCCATATCAAAACAGATGCTCCCCGATCCATCTCTGTCTTTTGAACATTTTTATCCCCCATAGACAGAAGCAACTGGTGCATGTCTTCGGGATCAATAGCGTCTTGTACACCAATTTTATCCATTGCTGTACGCATTCCCATGGCATCGCCGGCTTCGTATGCTTCCCTGATTTTTTCTGCCGCTTTCTCCTCTTTTCCTTGAAGAGCTTTTTCTAAGAATGCCCGACCCCGGTCCGTACCCCACTGTTCTCGATTAAGAATATCTTGTATAGCAGTATTGTTATCTAGTCCCCTCTCTTTCAACAGTCTCTGCAGCGTCTCTTCATCCTCATCACGGTAAGCCTTTAAAATAGCCTGCCCTTGCTCTGATAATTGCAAATTGAGTCGTAAATGATCCTTTTTTCCTAGGCCTATCGCCTTTAGTGACCCGTCTACATAAACCGAGGATTGAGACAAGTATTTCCTGCGGCCTTCCCCTTTAAACACGAACTTTTGAGGTTCAATTTCTCCAGCCGGCCCTTCCCAGCGCTCCAGTTTACCGATTAAATCTGCTCCGTTAAGATTAACGTCTTCTCCTTCGACCAGCATAAACTTGCGGTTGCCATCCGGGGCCCGATCCCGACTCACACTCCACCGCTGAGCGATCCTCTCGCTGAACCCGTCACCTAAAGAAAACGATCCCTGCTGAATCCCCCGTGTGATC
>CAZJRT010000053.1:0-9527 GCA_964548445.1 uncultured Pseudobdellovibrionaceae bacterium | reverse complement strand
CTGACTTCGAAATTCACTGGCAGGAACAAAGACCGGAAATACCAGACCTAAAGAATATCAAACTTCCGACTGGAGAACCGGTATCCCCTGAAAAAATTCTTGCTGCCGAACAGGAGAGTATCAATCTGCTGATGCAACGGGGCTATCCTTTTCCCAATGTAGCTTCGCGCAAGCTGGTAATTAATCATGAAACGAAAACAGCAAGACCGGTAATTACTTTTGAAAAGGGAAAGAAGCGATATTTTGGCAAAACGAATTTATCAGGTAACAAGCGGGTAGACGATGATTTCATCCAAAGACGAATTGCCTGGAAAAAAGGCGATCTTTTTGATATCCGCAAAGTCGCCCGAACCAGACAAAACCTGATTCAAAGCGGGGTAATTGCCAGCGCAGACATCCAGTATCCTGAAAAAGAAGCTGAAGACAGACTTCCTGTCACAATCAAAATGCAGGAAAGCAAACATCGCAGTATAGGTGGCGGCGCATCTTACTCCACCTCAAGAGGCCCCCTTGTGCAAACTTTCTGGGAACACAGAAATCTTCTGGGAGGCGCTGAAAATTTTAGAGCAAGAGCAGAACTTGGAACGAGGACCTATGCACTTTCTACCATCCTCAACAAACCCGATATGTGGAACAATCGGAACATCAGCTGGCAAATTTCAGCTGAAGCGCGGCACGAGGAACTGGAAGCTTTTGACCGTGATAGCGCCGCTATTTCGACGGCTCTTGGATATCAGTACTCTCCAACTATTGCCCTTTCCGGCGGGGCCCTGCTTGAGCAAGTCAGCCTCAAGGAAGATAATGGTGATACAGATGATTTCACACTCTTTGGCCTGCCCTTATCTGCCAGGTACGATAACACTGACAGCCTTTTGAACCCGCAACAGGGATTGCGCCTGCACTATGGTCTTGTTCCTTTTCAGGCACTTAATAAGCCAGTTAGCTGGATTGAAAGCAGCATTGAAGGCTCTCACTACCTGCCGATTGGAGAAAAGTTGGTATGGGCCAACCGAGCTCGTACTGCTGCGCTTTTCGGACAGTCACGCAGCGACATCCCCGCCGACAAGCGACTATATGCAGGAGGTGGAGGCTCAGTACGAGGATATGGACACCAGTTAATCGGCCCTCTTGACGAACAGGACGACCCGACCGGGGGACGCCTGCTTTTGGAAGTCGGTACAGAGCTTCGCTTCATGGTCACAGACAGTATCGAGATCGCAGGTTTCTACGAAGGAGCGCGTTTAACGCGTGATCTTGCAACCTCAGGAGATGAAAAGTTCCGCTGGGGCACAGGTCTCGGTGCCAGATATCATACAGCTGTAGGCCCGGTGCGAGTGGACGTTGCTGTGCCCCTTAACGAAAGGGACGTGGATGATACATTTCAATTTTATATCAGTCTTGGACAGGCTTTTTAGATGGACATGCCGCTAATAAAAAGGTGGATGATAAAAACAGCAGGAGCGTTAGTCCTGCTGCTAGCTTTGTTCCTTATCCTGACTGCTGCCGGATTGATCTGGATATCTTCTGATGCAGGTCGCAACTGGCTTGCCACTCAGGCCGAAGAAATTGTCTCAACTGAAGAACTGAAACTGGAGATAGGAGAGATCACCACATTTGATAGCGGCCATATATTTATTGACCATCTGGCCTTAAGTGATCCACGAGGCAAATTTCTTGAAATATATGATCTTCATGCAGGATTCCGCCTTACCGATTTTCTTGGTGGCAATGCATATTTGAGGCAGCTTTCAGCAGCAAAACTGCATCTTCAAAGACTGCCTGAAAACACCAATCAAACTACACAGGAAAAAACCATTTCCTTGCAGGTACCAGACCTGCGCATAGATAAAATTGTTATTGACGAAATATTACTGGCCGAGACAATCACCGGCAGACCGGAACGCCTTGCCGTTGAAGGCAAGGTACTTTTGTCGCCCGACATCCTGAAAAATGATGTTTCTCTTACAGTTACCGATCTCACAGCCCCGAAAGCCCACGCTTTAATGCGGCTTGATTTCACGCCTTCACAAGATAAAAACAAGATGCTCCTGAGAGCCAATATTGAAGATAGCGGCCAAGGTCCTTTAACGCACCTGCTTAACATACCATCTCTTAAACTCTCTCTTGAGGGCGATGGCCCCCCCACTGATTGGGCCGGTGTTATAAAAGGTAAAGTCGGTAAAAATATCTCAATCTTCTGCGATCTTCAGATGAGCATAGGAAATCAGGAGCTTGAAATCATTTCAACCGGCGAGTGGCATGCCCCGCAAGTAAAAACTCGGGGGAAAACGATAATTGCTTATTCTGCGGATAATGAAAAACTGCAGACTGAATTCCAGGGAAATATGAGTTCTAACGGGATTAAACTAAATGGCTTTAAAACTGTCATTGCAATCGAACCGGAAAAAGCTCTGCTCGGCAAATGGCCCAAAAACGGCTTGAACATAAATACAGACGGCAAGTGGGATTCTATTTCCATCGATGATGAAAAAATCCCGGAACTTGCCAATTCGAATTTTGATATTTCAGGTAAATTATCTGGGAATACACTAGAAATCAAAAAGCTTGAAATTGAAAATGAAACTGCCCTGTTGTCTGCGAACGGAAACGTCAACTTCACTGATAGCAGCCTGACCGCAGATGTATTAACAACAGCCCCCAATCTTGGCAACTTCCTTCCAGAATTAAGCGGCGTTGCCAAAGCGGAAATTCGTTTATCCGGTAACTTCTCACCACTGGATTTATCAGGAAAAGTTATTCTAATTGCAGAGAATCTCGCAACACCCTGGCCCGAATTCAAGACCTATCTGGGTGCCGCCCCACAGGCAAAGACAGATATTTTCCTTACTGATCAGGGACTCATATTAAAAGATGGAGTTTTCGTTGGAGAAGAAATCAAACCCGTACATTTTTCCGGACAAGTAGGAGGCACTCCTATGGTTAATGTGAATCTTTCTACTGATTGGGAAGATTATCAGATAACCAGCGAACTCAGCTTTGACCAAAGTAAGGTAAATGTAGGAAGCCTAAAGATTAGTGACGATAATCTTCAGGTAATGGCTGAAGGCATATATAACGTCAAAACCGGCGAGATCTCAGCCAATCTAACTGCCGATCCGGCACCAGATATCAAGCTAACTGCACAGGCTTCGGGCACGACCAGCCAGATAAATATCACCGGCAATGTTTCCAAAGATCCCGAACCTCCATTCGCCTTTGACTTCGCCGGAAATATAAATACAGAAGAAGATCTGCAGGTAAAGCTCTCTCAGCTATCAGGCACTCTGACTGAAAATCAGGTTGAACTGCTAGAACCCGTTACTATTATTCCGGCAAATACAATCCGCATCGAAGGAGCAAAGTTTTCAATTGCCGGAGGGCAACTGACTTTGACTGCGGAAGCTGGCCCCGAAAGCATAAATGCCAGGATTGAAGCCCAAAACATCCCTCCTTCTTTGGCCATGCTGGAAGCCGATGGAAGTATAAACGGAACAGCACAGCTTCAGGGTCCTTACCAAAATCTTACCGGAAGCGCTTCAATCGAGATTGCCCGGATTAATTTGCCGGATACGCAAGATGCACAGAACAACTACATAACCGGTGAAGTGGATGCCAGCTATCAAAACAACAATTTATCACTTACTGCCGACCTCACCGGTCCTGCTGAATTAGAAATGCAGGCCAGTGCCAGCATGCCCATGTCTCTTGTTCCTTTTGAATTAAAAAGATCTGCACCTGTAGATGGCTCAGCCAAAGCCAATATTAATGTTGGCGCACTTGCCAGACTTGCCGGACTTGGCCAGCACCGCCTTGATGGCAACGCTTCTCTCGACCTTATAGCAGGAGGAACTTTTGCCCAGCCCACTATCAGCGGTAGCGGACAGCTGGAAAATGGTGAATACGAAAACCTCGAAACAGGGACAATACTGCAAAATATTACTGCAAGCTTTGAGGCTACCGGACAAGCAATCAACGTAACCAGCTTTACCGGTGAAAGTCCCAATGGCGGAAACGTCAGTGGTCAGGGACAGATCGCATTCGCCAAATTGGCCAATCCCGACTTTAACCTGGAAGCCACTCTTGATGAGATGCAACTGGCTGATACCGATATAATGGGCATTATCGTTTCCGGCGATATCAACATGACCGGCGATGCAAAAGCTGCAGACCTTTCCGGAGATCTCCAGATCAATCGGGCAGAATATTATATTTCCGGCCTCGGCGGCTCTGCTTCTTATAGCGGCTTTACGATCATAGAAAAAGGCGGTGAGGAAGGGCTGATTGTCGAAAAAGCAGGAAGCCCGTACACTGTTGCGCTTGATGTTTCGATTAAAGCCAATAACAGCATTTTTGTTCGTGGTCCTCGAATTGATACAGAATGGGCGGGAGAAATTTTTGTGAATGGCCCTCTTGATGATCCGGAAGTGAATGGCGAAATCTTGGTAGTTCGCGGAAATGTGCAATTGCTTGATACCCAGGTAAAACTTTCAGAGGGATCAATAAACTTTGTAAATCCCGACCCTGCAAATCCTGCTTTAAATCTTACAGGCACATTTCAAGGCGACGAAATGGACGCGACAATTAATATCAGCGGAACGGCCCGCTCCCCCGAACTGTCACTCTCCTCGGATCCTCCACTGCCTGAGGATGAAATTCTTTCCCAGGCTTTGTTTGGAAGCTCGGTAGGAGATTTATCTCCTGTACAAGCTTTGAAACTGGCCAACATGGTAGCCGCCCTCTCTGGCAAAGGTGGCAGGGGATTTGATCCTCTGGGCCGCTTAAGGCAGGCAATCGGACTGGACACGATCAGTGTAGGTTATGAGGAAGGAGGGGCAGCTATTTCTGTAGGCAAATATATCAGTGATGATGTTTACATAGCTGTAGATCAGGGAGCGACCCCCGAAAGCTCAGCCGTTCGGGCGGAAATAGAATTTACCGAAGACGTAGAAATTGAAACGCGGCTTGGCGGCGCAAATGAAAGCAGTGTAGGTATAAACTGGAAACGGGACTACTAAAGCTTTAAGTCAACGCCACCCTATACTAAAGACTACACCTATTGCATTTTGAAAATAAGCGGCTATCATGGTATGTGTGTAGCGCATACCTTCCATGCGCATTAGTTATAACCGCTGGACCAGACAAATGCTCAAACAATTCAAAATATCCGTAAAACTCCCTCTGCTAATAGTAACACTTTCACTTTTTACCGCACTTACCATTAGCCTTATCGCATCCCATATCGCGACAAATGCTTTAGTTGAGAGCGCAGAATCAAAACTGCAGGCCCTGGAAATATCAAGAAAAAATGCACTTGAAGCTTACCTGGATTCAATTGAAGATGATTTAATCAATCTTGCAAAAATTGATTACGTACAATCCGCCCTAAAAGAATTCAAATCAAGTTGGTCCGAATTTGAGGGACAAGCTGAAAAAGAGCTGCAAAGACTATACATCGAAGACAATCCTAACCCGACAGGCGAAAAAGAGAATCTCGACTATGCGCCTGATGGTTCAATCTACAGCCAGGTACATAAAAAATATCACCCGTGGTTTCGCCATTTTTTAAGGCAACGTGGCTATTACGACATTTTTTTATTCGATACAAAGGGCAACCTTATATACACAGTTTTTAAAGAGCTGGACTACGCAACGAACCTAAATACAGGCGAATGGAAGGACACAGATTTGGCTGGCATTTTTCGGGCCGCGATTAACGATCCGGAAAACATCAATTTTTTGGACTTTAAACCATATGCTCCCAGCCATGGAGCCCCCGCCAGTTTTATTTCCCATGCTATTAAAGATGACAAAGGTAAAGTTATCGGAGTATTGGCGTTTCAGATGCCTATCGGCAAAATTAATCAAGTGATGAATGTTTCCGCCGGATTAGGAGAAACTGGTGAAACTTATATAGTTGGGCAGGATTTGCTAATGCGAAGCGATTCCCGTTTTTCAAAAGAATCGACAATTTTAAACACCAAGGTTGATACCGAAAGCGCGAAGTTGGCTCTAGAAGGAAAATCTGGTGTACACACGATACATGACTACAGAAATATACCTGTAGTTTCTGCCTTCAATCCATTGGATTTTCATGGAACTCGCTGGGCCATAATAGCCGAAACAGACAAAGCTGAGGTTATGAAACCTGTAGTAAAAATGAAACGGCTATTAATAGGAGCAGCTTTCCTTGTTGGACTGGTGATTACACTTATCGCAATTTTCTTATCCAGAAATATTTCAAAACCTTTATCCGGCATGGCTTCATCCATGGCGATTTTGGCCAATGGAAATCATGATATAAAAATTCCGGGAGAGAACCGACGCGATGAAATCGGCGAAATGGCAACCTCTGTGAAGGTTTTCAAAGAAAAAGCTATTGAAGCCGAACATCTTAAAGCCGAGCAGGTAAAAATTCAGGCCAAAGCTGAAGAAGATAAAAAGCGTATGCTTGAGGATCTTGCTACAGGCTTTGAAAACGAAGTAGGCGACATCATTAATACTCTCACATCAGCTGCAACAGAGATGCAATCAGCGTCCGAGCAAATGCAACTGATTTCCCGACAAACTGAAGATGCAAGCACAACTGTTGCATCTTCGTCCGAAGAAATGAGCGCTAACGTCGATACAGTGGCCAGTGCTGCGGAAGAAATGACAGCCAGCAGCAATGAAATATCCGGACAGGTAGGACAAGTTGCTCGAAACGCCAGTGATGCAGCGGGCCGCGCTCAAAATACAAATCAATCTGTTGAAAGATTAAAAGGTCTAGTAGCAAGCATCAGCGAGGTAGTTGTTACTATAAGAGATATTGCCGAACAGACTAACCTGCTGGCACTTAACGCAACTATAGAAGCAGCACGCGCTGGAGAAGCTGGCAAAGGTTTTGCTGTTGTAGCTGATGAGGTTAAAAAGTTGGCTAGCGAAACGGCATCCAAAACCCAGGAAATCGAGGAACGTATTGCTCAAGTTCAATCCGCCACAGAAGATTCAGCAGCCGCAATGTTGCTGATTATCGAGGCGATTAATGAAATTGATCAACTCGCTGCAGGCACAGCAAGTGCGGTAGAGGAACAAAATGCTACCACCAAGGAAATAGGCCGCAATATCTCAGAAGCAGCAGTCGCCACCAAAAATGTCAGCCAAATAATACAAAAAGTACAAAAGACGGCTTCTGAAACTGGTGAAGCTTCCGAAGCCGTGCTCCAGACGTCTGCTGAGGTGAATACTATTTCATCGCAACTTAAAACTTCAGTAGATAATTTCGTACAAAGAATTAAGAAAAGCGCCTAAAGAGCAAAAGGCTTACAGACAACCGCCGGAAGGCCGACCGATCTGCTTCATCCGATGCTGCCTGTCCGGAATCAGATTACCGCCGCACCGGCAAAGGTCCGCTTGAATTCGGTAATTTCTTCAAAACTGTAACCCAGCAAACGAGCGATCATTACCTCATCTGCGGCATCAGGCATACGACTACCGCCATAAACTTCCCGCTTTATCCAAAAGAAAGTCTGCGCCCTCCACTCAGATCCCGGCAAAGTAAAGCAAACGAATCTTATATGGCAATTTTCATCAGCATTAAAAACAGATGCCTCGAGCCGAATAATTCGGCCTCTTGCAACATAGGGAGCAAAAGCTTCTTCCGGTATTGCCGTTGAGACCATTCTTTCATCTGAAGGCGAATTCTCGCAAAATACTGCCAGCTTTTTTCTGCCGGAGAGCATCAGCTGAAGCTCTCTTCCCTCATGTGGCCAACCTGTGTTCCTACGCAGCATGTATGCAGTACACTCCATAAAACCGGGACATTTCCCAAGCGAGACTTAATTTATTCCTACATTAGCGACGAGTGAAAATTCAACAAGAAAATGCCAGGTATTCAAGTTTATCTGCCCGGTTACGATTCGACACTTAAACATTCCATGAAATCAGCTATGATGAAGATTCATTGGCAATGACGCAGAAAAGAACAAGGACATGGCAAAATATCCGGATCCCAGGAACGAAAAGGACAAGGCAGGAATGCCAAAGCTGCAAACCCGCACAGTGTTCTATGCAGGGAAAACCATTTTCGAGGAAGGCAGCACAGGGAACAGGGCTTATTTCATCGAAAAAGGCCGCGTTGAAGTGAGCATTCAGGAAGGAGGCCATAAAATTGTGGTTTCCGAACTTGGGCCTGGTGAAATTTTTGGAGAAATGTCTCTCATATCCCATGAACCAAGAACTGCTACGGTTAAAGCTCTCGACGACACTACGGTAACCGTAATCTCTCAGAACAAATTCGAGCAAAAACTGGCTACTCTTGGAGACCCTGCGATAAAAACACTTATACAGGTTTTGGTAGATCGGTTAAAAGAGGCCAATAAAGGCCAGGCGAGACACTATAGAAATCTGGTTGACTTCCAGCAGCGTGTAATGGGCATTGCCAAAAGACTCGAAGCTGGCATAGATGACGAACGCAGAACCGAATTCAAGCAAGAAATTGAACCCTTGCTTGACCGACTGGAAACAGTTCTGGACAAATACGCAAATACTGAAAAAAAGCGGTAAATGAATAACACTAAACAAGCGGTATCAGAAGTTGGTCGGGAAATGAATCCTGATCCCGGCAGATCTCCTTATATTTCCGGCCTTAACCCGCCGCAGGCAGAAGCTGTACAAAACACCGACGGCCCACTGCTCGTACTTGCGGGGGCAGGAACCGGCAAAACACGAGTACTCACTACCCGTCTTGCCTATATTCTGGGCTCCGGCAAAGCATGGCCTTCCCAGATTCTGGCGCTTACCTTTACCAATAAGGCAGCTCAGGAAATGAAACACCGGGTTTCAGAGTTTATGGGTGGTGCGCCCGTCGAAGGCTGGTGGCTCGGAACATTTCACTCCATCGCTGCAAGGATGCTTCGCAGGCATGCTGACCTTGTTGGACTATCATCAAATTTCACCATTCTCGATACAGACGACCAGATAAGGCTCCTCAAGCAGATAATGGAGGAGCGCAATCTTGACACCAAAAAATTCCCGCCAAAACAGATGCTCTGGCATATCGAACGCTGGAAAGACCGTGGACTAAAGCCTTCTGAAGCAGGCAGAGAAGAAGGCGCCGGTGCAGCAGACGGACAGGTTCTGGCTCTTTACAAACGTTATCAGGAAAGGCTTGGGCAAATTAATGCCTGTGACTTTGGCGACCTAATCCTGCATATGATTTCGATCATGAAAGATCCAAAGCACGCCGATGTGCTGGAAGAATATCATCGCCGCTTCAAATACATTCTTGTTGACGAATATCAGGACACCAACGTTGCACAGTATTTATGGCTGCGACTGCTGGCCAGGGGCACAGGCAATTTGTGTTGTGTAGGCGACGACGACCAGTCGATCTATGGCTGGAGAGGAGCAGAAGTGGGCAACATCCTGCGTTTTGAGAAAGATTTTCCCGGCTCAAAAATTATAAGGCTGGAGCAAAACTATCGTTCAACAGGAACTATTTTATCTGCCGCCGGAGCTGTTATCGCCAATAATGAAGGCAGGCTCGGAAA
>CAZJRT010000052.1:0-9531 GCA_964548445.1 uncultured Pseudobdellovibrionaceae bacterium | reverse complement strand
CTACGGTCATGCCTAAATCCGGCTGCATCAACAGCAGGGAAATAACGAGCAGGTACAAACTGCCACAGATAATATATGCCAGAAAATCCTGTCTTTCCTTTTGCCACGAAACAAGCCAGGCGGCGACAACAATAAAAGCCGGTTTTACAAATTCACTCGGCTGAAGCGAAAAGCCAAAAATATTTATCCATCTTTGAGCCCCCTTTACTTCAGCTCCAGAAAAAAGGACCACTGCCATAAGCAGCATGCCACCTGCCAAAATTATTGTAGAAAACCGCCATATCCATTTCGGGTCAAACATCGACACCGCCAGCATCAAGATGGCCGCTGGCCCCAAAAACATCAGATGACGAATTACAAAATGATAAGAAGACAAGCCAATACGTTCTGCAACCGGTGGACTGGCAGAAGCCACAAGAGCAACGCCAAAAACCATCAATGCAAATGTTGCCACTAGCATGCCGTGGTCTACCGTCCACCACCACTTCCCCAGAACCGATTTGTCGGTACGGGAAAATACCTTCATTAAGAAGTCTCTGTCTGGAGATTTTCAACTATTTCAACAAACGCATTTCCACGTTCTTCGAAATTTGCGAACTGATCATAGGATGCACAAGCTGGTGAGAGCAAAATACTTCCGGTACCTCCAGGCCTGCCTCGCTCTGACTGCGCCATCTGATGAGCTTCCGTAACAGCACGATCAAGTGTCTGGCTGAAATTATGAGGAATACCGTGATTATTCAGAAAAGTGGCGAACTCTTCCATAGCCTCGCCTATTAGAAACGCATGACGGATGCGATCCAGATATTTCTCAAGACCTTTCAAGCCACCTTCCTTGGGGCGCCCACCAACAATCCAGTAAATATTCTTGTAGCAGGCCAGCGCATAACCTGTAGCGCTTGCGTTGGTAGCCTTGCTGTCGTTCACATAAGCAACGCCGTTGATCGTACGAACCACCTGCAGCCGATGGGCAAGCCCCGGAAAACTGGCAATAGCTTCAAGAATTGCGTCGGGCTCAAGCCCCATACTGCGAGAGACACTATAGGCAGCACAGATATTCTGATGATTGTGAATACCTTGCAAAGTTGAAAAATCCAGTTCGCCAACTTCTACGCCGCCTCCGTTAAGATCATCAAATAGCCTGCCTTCATGCGCATAAACTCCCCCTTCGGCCTTACGAAATACACCAACAGGAACTGTTTTCATCCGACCGGTCTCACGAACCCGATCCAGAACAGCGGCTGATTCCTCATCATCAATGCCGATGATAGCCGTACCATCTTCCTTGCCGAACATACGTTCTTTGGATGCAACATATTCAGGAGTACTGCCGTGACGATCCAGATGGTCTGGACTAATATTAATGAGCACGCCGATATCTGGCCGGAAAGTCGGGCAGAGATCCATCTGGAAGGAAGATATCTCTAGCACAAAGGCCCCGCTTTTTGGCGGCATGGTCATGTCCAGCACCGCTTTACCGATGTTACCGCCAACAGAGGATTTTATACCGCAATTGTTCAGGATATGACCAACCAGAGCCGTTGTCGTTGATTTGCCATTGGTGCCTGTTATTCCAATAACTTTGCGCCCGTGATTACTGCGGTGCAGGATTTCCAGATCCCCGATGATCTCTACACTATCTTCCTGGGCTTTTCGTACTATTGGATGCGGGGCCGGATGGTGCAGCGGCACACCGGGAGACAAGACGAGATATGCAAAAGCAGAAAGATCTTCTTCCAGAAGATTTCTGATTTCTGCACCTGTTTTCTCAGCTTTCTGACGACGACCTTCAATATCGTCCCAGGCAACTACCTTGGCTCCTGACTTAACCAGTGCAGCGACCGTAGCGCTACCGGAAATACCGAGACCGTAAACAGCCACGGGTTTTCCGCCTAGTGTTTCTACAAATAGCTTTACGTCAATCATCTTAATTTCAAAGTTGATAAACCTACTAACGCCAATATGACAGCGATTATCCAAAACCTTATCACGACCGTTGGCTCAGACCATCCCTTTTTCTCAAAATGGTGATGCAGAGGGGCCATTGCAAAGACCCGTCGCCCGGTCAGCTTGAATGATGCCACCTGCACAATTACTGAAGCCGTCTCCAGTACAAACAGCCCGCCGATAATCGCCAGTACCAGCTCATGTTTTACTATCACAGCTATGGTCCCAAGCGAAGCCCCCATCGACAAAGAACCGGTATCTCCCATAAATACCATGGCAGGCGGAGCATTGTACCAAAGGAACCCCATACCGGCACCTATTAGAGCACCACAAATAATCGCCAGTTCACCGGCACCTTGCACATAATGTATTCCAAGATAATCTGAATAATCGATCCGGCCGACAAGATAACTGATCAAGCCAAACGATGCTGCAGCGATAATGACAGGCACAATAGCCAGACCATCCAGACCATCTGTCAGATTAACTGCATTCGATGATCCAACAATCACCAGCATTACAAATGGCACCACCATAATGCCAAGCGGCAACAAAAAATCCTTAAAGAACGGAATGGCCAGACCAGTTCCATCTTGCCAGCCAGCGACATAAAGATAAGCAAGCACCGCCAGCAGAGCCGTTGTAAATTCCAGTAACAATCGAAGCCTGCCCGAGATCCCGATATGCGAACAACTGGTAAGCTTGGCATAATCATCGGCAAAACCAATTGCTCCAAAAGCCATTAGCACCCCGGTCACTATCCAGACATAGGCATTTGATAAATCAGCCCATAGCAATACCGACACTCCTGCCGATATCAGTATCATCAGGCCGCCCATTGTCGGCGTCCCAGCTTTTTTGAGGTGTGTCTCCGGTCCGTCGCTTCTTATCGGCTGGCCATTTTTCTGTTTACTTTTGAGCCAGCGAATGAAACCCGGTCCAATCAGAAAACAGATAATGAGAGCTGTCAGAATTGCTCCGCCAGTTCTGAAAGTCTGATAATTAAAAAGATTGAACAGGATGAATTCCTGCGCAAAGGGAGTAAGGAGGTTATACAGCATACCCGGTATCAGACCCTTTCATGAACTGCTCCGGTAGTGTGCGAAGCGCTTCTATCATTGTCCCCATCCCCTTGCCGAATGCTTGACGGATCTTGAGGATATCGCCAGGAGAAAGGACATCTGTAACAATCTCTCCCAGTTCCATACGTGCGTCATTAGCAGCACTACTTTGATTATTATTGCCCATGTAGACAAGGTCGAGATTATCCGTTTTCATCGGCAATGCCAATTGAGCATCCATTTTATTATCAAGGTCAAGATGGCTCAAAAAAGCCATACGGCGGCGTCCGCGGCCAGGATCGACCATAGCCAGCACTTTAAAAGCAGCCTCCTGTTTTTCCTGTGACTTATTGCGTCCAGCCTCAAAAAGCGCCAGATTTCCGCCTTGTTGCCGCCAGGGCTGTTCCTTGAGAGAATGAGCCAGGGCCTGAGAAGAATGCCCCCCTTGATATCCGCAAATAGCAGCACCCAGCAATCCGAATAAAATTGTGGTTAAATCGTCTCCACCGGCTCCGATTTTTAACGTAACCTTTTCACCCAGTATCTCGAAAGTGGCACGAGTACCATTACCAGCTTCCAGTGATTCGCACACCCTGGCGGCACAGCCATAGTCATTGCCAATAGTAAAAAGACCGGAACAATTGGTTTCACGCACCATTTCCTCAATCTCTTCAAAAGCATCATTGTCAGCCATGCAGATAACCACGCCGCCCGGCTCCATACCATCAAGAGCATCAGTTTCCGGCTCATCGATTATCAAAATATGTGGGCGTGCGATCCATGCGTTAAAAGCTGTTTCAGCAGCATTCTTCCCGCGCAGATCTGTAATAATAAAATCAGCCCCATAGCCAGCACCGGCAAATGTCGGAACAACTCCACCTGCGCTATAGGTCTCGCCGAGGCTGGAGAACATTTCTCTCAGCATCCTGCGCACTCTCGACTTGCGGCTGCACACACCTATGACCAACGCCTGAGTTTCATTTCGCTGTTCAATTGCATAATCAATCAGTTCATTGTGCTGGTTCATTTTTCTCTACTCCAGTTCGTTGATTGCTTTTTTTGCCTCGGCCACATCGTCAAATGGCTCGACACGGTTTTTTAAAATTTGCCCCTGCTCATGGCCTTTGCCAGCGATCACAAGAACATCACCTTCTTCCAGTTCTGATATAGCTACCCGTATGGCTTCCGCCCTGTTCCCAATTTCACGGGCACCGGGAGCAGCTTCCAGCATGGACTGCCTGATTAGTGCCGGATCTTCGGAACGCGGATTGTCATCAGTAATTATCAGCAGGTCCGAAAGCTCAGCCCCGACCCTGCCCATGACAGGACGCTTGCCGGGATCACGATCCCCTCCGCAACCTGCGATACAAACGAGCTTACCTTTGGTGTGCGGGCGCAGGGATTTCAGAACATTTTCCAGTGCGTCAGGAGTGTGGGCATAATCGACATAAACAGCAGCACCTTCAGGGTGCCCGCCAACAAACTCCAGTCGCCCCGGCGCACCTTTAAGATTACCCGCTACTTCAAATAATTTTTGTTCGTCGGGCCCTTCTGCCAATACCAGCCCAAGGGCGCACAGAACGTTCATGGTCTGAAACCTGCCGGCCAACGGTACGTTAAACTCATACCCTCTGCCATCCAGCTCAACGTCCATGCGGTAGCCCATCGGCATGGTTTCAATATTTTTAATTTTCAGGACTTTTGCATTTTCGCCATAATCCATCACACGCAAGTTGCGCCGATCAGCAATTTCCTTAAGCGCCGGGAATTCTGGGATATCAGCATTCAAAACAGCTGTACCTCCATCAACCAGAATTTCGGAGAACAACCTTGCTTTGGCCTTGAAATAATTTTCCTGGGTACCGTGATAATCAAGATGATCACGGGTAAGATTAGTAAAGCCAGCGGCTTTAATCTGCACTCCATCCAGACGAAACTGGTCGAGTCCATGGCTGGAAGCTTCCAGCGCAAGATGCGTAACTCCAGCGGCCGATAGATCTGCCAGCTCCGCATGCAGGCGGACCGGATCAGGTGTCGTCAGAGAACCGGAATAGTTTACCGGAATCGATTGAACACCCAATGTACCAAGACTGGCTGCTGTATATCCAAGAGCCTCCCAAAGCTGGCGCGTAAAATGCACAATAGAGGTCTTGCCATTTGTACCGCTCACAGCAACAATATTTTTCGGTTGAGAGCCGTAGAACCTGGAGGCAAGCATCGACAGCGCAAGCCGGGGATTTTCGGCAGTTACCAGTTCAATGCCCTCTGAACCCTCAGGCAGACAGGTACCTTCAGCAGCAAGTATTACACTGGCTCCGTTAAGAATAGCATCACCAATATATTTGCGCCCGTCGCTTTTATTTCCGGGCAAGGCCGCAAACAAATAGCCGTTTTTTACCGCACGGCTATCAAGAGTTACACCGACAACTTTGGTGACTATCTCATCCATCTTTTGCTTAGTAAGAGGCAAGAAGCTTCTCCTTTTTCTCTTGACGCACATATCTCTTCAACGGGCCAGCCAACTTGTCTTCGTCAGAGAACTTTACCGGCACGCCAAGCAATGCCCCTGTAGAGGAAATAACACTGCCTACGGCTGGAGCGGCAACCCACCCGCCAGTAGCAAAACCAAAACTATTTTTGTTACCTTTTGGCTCATCAATCATAACCAGCACAGCGTATTGCGGATCTTCCATTGGAAAGACACCAACGAATGATGACAAAAGCCGATCACTGTCATAACCTCCGGGGCCGCTTTTATCGGCTGTGCCCGTCTTGCCGCCAACCCGATAACCGCTCACATTAGCCTTGCTTCCTGTACCGTCCGTTACGGCAAGCCTTAGCAACTGACGGATCCTATGAACCGTTTGCGGCCTAACTATGCGAAGTTTTTGAAATATCGTGGCATTCTGGTGACCATCTGCCATTTTTTGAACAGCATGACGGAAAGTCGGACGTACCAGCGTTCCATCTCCCGTCACCGTAGCCACAGCCGATATCAATTGAAGAGGAGAAACGGCTATGCCATGCCCGTATGAAGCAGTCAGGGTATTGATATCCCGCCAGGGATCGGGAACGAGAGGTTTGCCCGTCTCGGGCACATCGGTTTGAGGAGCGTCAAACAGCCCAAGATCACTATAAAATTCTTGAAGCTTCCTGGTGCCAACTCTTTCACCAATTAATGCCGAACCAATATTCGAGGAATAAATAAATACTTCCGGCAGCTTGAGAATACGGTCTTCTGAATGGAAGTCCTTGATAGTATATCGACCGCGCTCGAGAGGCTCACGCACATCAAATCGCTCGCCCATATCCGCTTTTTCATACTCAAGAAAAGCAGCCATGGAAAAGATTTTGAATATAGATCCCGACTCAAAAACTCCTAATGTAACCCTGTTAAAAAGCTCCCTGCTATCAGCACTGCCCGGATCATGCGGATCAAAGTCAGGCAAGGACACAGCAGCCAGCACTTCACCACTGCGGATGTCCATGACAAGCCCGGCCCCGGCTTTAGCGTCAAAGTTATTAATGGCCGCAGACATCTCGCGACGAAGGAAATGCTGCAAACGAACGTCAATACTTAAAGCCACAGGCTCTCCGCCAACCGATAACTGCTCGTCCAGTCCGCGCTCAATACCGGCAAGACCTTTGCCATCAATATCAGTGAAACCGATTACGTGCGAAACAAGACTACCTTGCGGATAAATCCGCCTTGGCTCGACCTTGAAATTCAGTCCCGGCTCACCAAGCTCCAGCACTTTGGCCTGGCCATCGGGCGTTAGATTTCTTGCAATCCATACAAACCGGCGATTGCTGGTCAGCTTCTCATGAGCCTCACTATAAGAGATATCCGGAAAAATCCTGCTCAAACCCCGAGCCGTTGCTTCAGGCTCCATGATCATGGCCGGATCCGCATAAAGGGAAGCCGTCCTTAAAGTAGTGGCTAGCAGCACGCCGTTACGATCGACGATATCTGCACGAAGAACCTGCTCAGACTTTTTTTCGAGCGCAACGACTATCTCATTTCCGCGAAGACGTTCCAGCTCACCCTGCAAAACAGCCAGATCAAAAGCTCTGATCGCTATAATGAAATATGCGAACGAGAAGACTATACCCACAAAAGTCAGGCGATCGCGGGCCACCTCGAGAGCAGTTTTCTTTGAACCGGACAGGCTCATTGACTTACGGTGAACTGAAGCCCCAAAGATCATCCGCGACCTCCTCCGCCAAGATTCCTCAGCAGCACATTAAAATCTTCATTGTTTCCGGATTTACTTTGTTGGGGAGATATCGCCGGGATCGGCAGACGGGAGGGAGCAACAGGAACAGTCGCCTGAACAGGCCGCAGCTTTTCTTTAAAACCTTCGGGCTTCCTCGACGGAATGGCGGGAACGAAAGCCTCGGGGAGATCCTGAACACCAACCAGCAATGCAGAAGTAGCAGGATCTTCCATTTCGAAATATTGGCGGGCAAGCTTTTCAAGCCTTACCGGGTTATTAAGATAATTCCATTCAGCATGCAGCGTGCGGATCGCATCCTCTTCGCCCCTGATCTTCGAACGAAGCGCAGAAAGCTCGCCTTCTGCCCGATGAACTTCCTGAGACACCGCATATAGCGAAGCGCCCGACACAACGGCCAAAACCAGAAAAAACAAAGTCGAGATACGAAAAAACCGCCTTTTCATTAAGCGCGCACCTCCCACACAGGAGCATGAGTGCGAATAGCAGCCCTGAGACGAGCCGAACGTGCGCGCGGATTAACTGCAACCTCTTCACGGGATGGCTTTACTGCCTTGCGGGAAATCAGGCGGAACGAAGGTTCATTTTTCTCGCCAACCTGCGGCAGATGACGAGACCCTTGAGGAGAATTGCCGCTATGCGAGATCAAAAATTCCTTAACTATACTGTCTTCAAGAGAATGAAAGGCAACCACCACCAGACGACCGTCCGGCTTAAGAACCCTTTCCGCAGCCTCCAGCCCGCGCCTGAGCTCGCCAAGCTCGTCATTCACTGCAATACGAAGAGCCTGAAAACAGCGGGTAGCGGGATCCTGCAGATCCGCCTTTGATTTAGGAACCACGCTCCTGATCAGATCAGCCAACTGGCCCGTTGATAAAATCGGGGCCTCAGCACGAGACCGGACCACAGTAGCTGCAACTTTACGCGCATGACGTTCCTGCCCGTAGTTACGAAAGATCTTTTCCAGCTCTCCTGCCTCATAATTATTAATGATATCTGCTGCAGTTTCGCCGGACGAGGTATCCATGCGCATATCCAGCGGCCCATCTCCGCGAAAAGAAAAACCGCGCTCAAAATTATCGATCTGCATGGACGAGACACCGATATCCAGGACCACCCCGTCAACTGCAGAAAAGCCCTGATCTGTAGCAAGAACATCAAGATCGCCAAAATTCCCGTGCACTACATCAAGACGCGCATCCACGCCTGCAAGACGCTCGATAACATCCGGGTCGCGATCAATGCCCACAACCTTACAACCCGGCGCCCTTTCCAAAATCGCCCCGGAATAACCACCGGCACCGAGAGTGCCATCGACATAAATCTCACCAGCCGACGGAGCCAGAGTAGCCAGGACCTCAGGCAGCATTACAGGAACATGTTCAGCGATAACACTCATACAGGCCTGCCCTTGGGCAACGTCAGCCCTTTTGAACGCACATTTTCCCGAGCCCTGTCACGACGCGACTTAAGAGCTTCCGGATCCCAGATCTGGAACTTGTGCCCCATCCCGACAAAAGCCGCCTGATCAACAACACCGGCGTGCTCCATCAGCTCAACCGGCAAGACCACCCTTCCCTCACCATCGAAAGGAAGAGGGACCGCCTCACCAAAAATCGCAGTCGCCAGATCGTCCTGCTCATCCGAAAATAAATCGAACTCATCAATTCGTTCGCTAAGCTCACTCATCATCGAAAAAGAAAAGCCTTCAAGCGCAGAGTGCGCATGAGAGCAAATAAGCACAACCCCCTGAAAAGATTGCCCGGCAAGTGCAGCACGAAAACCGGCAGGAACAGAGACCCGCCCCTTTTTGTCAATCTTGTTTATGTAAGTCGACAGAAACAAAGGCACTAACCGCTTTCCCTTTTTCTCAATTCTTTTTCAGCAAGGCTTCTCAGGATTTCCAGTCGGACCAGTACGGGCCTTAATGGATAATTATGGGATAGCATGGTATGACATGGGCAGTCAACGCAAGGCAGCCTTAACCGGCTAATTAACCACAAGAAAAATCAATTATTTGACTTGACGGGCAAGTCAGTCAAAAGATCTAAAAAATCTTGTCATGATTTTAGAAGATTGGCCGTAGAGCTTTATTTCATAACTTAGAATTGGTTCGTTATTGTTTTTTAGTTATCCAGATATTTTCCACATCACCCACAAGTAAAGGGACGCTATCTGTAACGTATAAAATTTTTATCCGGCCTAAATATTAGCAATATTGTTGCCAAATAGCGCGCAAACAAGAAACTTGAGATTTTTCAAAGTTTTTCTTTAGGTTTTGCTGATTA
>CAZJRT010000051.1:0-9590 GCA_964548445.1 uncultured Pseudobdellovibrionaceae bacterium | reverse complement strand
GGTTACGCTGTATACAGCGTTCACTTCACCGAGGTCACCATTCCACATGTAAGAATGTAAAAGAAATTAGTTGCCAATAGAATCATGGGTGCTTCCGATGGGTAATGATAAGCCAAAGGAAAGCATGGTTATAGTATGGACAGATGCATCTCTTCGCAGAAACAAAGCGGGCGGCGCATACGTTGTCGCTAATAGCTACGGCGATGGTATTCAGGTTTCAGCCTTTTCTTTACATAGCAGTAATGAGAAGCCTAATGAGCTCACCGATGGAGAAAAAATCACAAAGAGTACTGACGCAGAGCTATGGACGGCATTGATCGCTCTGGAAAATGCAAGACCCGGCGCTATCGCCCAACTGGTAACGGACTGCATGTTCGTCTGTATGCAAATAAGGAAGGTTCGTGAAGGAAAACTGGATAGTGAAAAGTATAAAGGCCCGCTGTATGAGCGATTTGCTGAAGCTGTCAAAAAACAGCCGGATATGGAAGCTCTTCATTTGAAGAGAAACAAGGAACATATTCATTTAGCAGATATTTTTGCTGATGCAGCCGCACATATGAAGCCCGGGAAAGTGCATGAAATGGCGCGGCAGTATATGATCAAACTCCAGCTTCTTCCTGCTTGAGATGAGCCTGAACTGCCAATATTCTCAAATTTGTCACGCCCGCCTTGTGCAGGCGCCCGCGGCCTGCCGGACGAAGACTTGACGTAGTCCGGATCCCCCGCACGCGCTACGCTTGGCGGGGATGACATGACATAAAATCTCTGCGTCTTCTGAGCCTCTCGCGGTAATTATTTGAACCGCGAAGTAGCGAAGACACGATATTTTTGCAGTTAGCTAACCCCCACTCACCCGTTCAATATCTGCACCGCAGGCGGAGAGTTTTTCGACGATACGTTCGTAGCCGCGATCAAGGTGATATATGCGATCGACAACAGTGACGCCATCAGCGACAAGTCCGGCCAGAACCAGCGCAACGGATGCTCTCAAATCGGTAGCCATTACCTGCGCACCTTTGAGCTTTGGAATACCGCGTATGATGGCGGAGCTGCCATGCACCGTGATATTCGCTCCCATCCGGCAGAGCTCAGGCACGTGCATGAAACGGTTTTCCCAGATGGTTTCGGTAATCATCCCGGCGCCTTCGCAGGTGCTGAGCATAGCCATCATTTGCGCTTGCAGGTCAGTCGGGAAGCCGGGGAAGGGCTCGGTCATAATGTCGATACCGGTAAGACGCATGCCATTGCGCGATACATGTATACCCTCCTCGTTTTCATGGATATGCATGCCTGAGGATTGTAACAGCGTCACTAGAGAATGCAGGTTATCGAGCCGGGCGTTTTTGAGCAAAAGCTCACCGCCGGTCATGCCGGCTGCGATCAGCCAGGTTCCGGCTTCGATCCGGTCAGGAATAACTTCATGGGCTGCGCCATGTAATTCGGACACGCCTTCAATACGTATAGCAGGCGTGCCGTAACCCTCGATCTTCGCGCCCATCTTGATCAGGCATTCGGCAAGGTCTGATATTTCCGGCTCGCATGAAGCGTTTTCCAAAATGGTTTCGCCATGGGCCAACGTGGCAGCCATCATCAGGTTTTCAGTGCCAGTATGTGAAACTTTGGGGAATTTAAATGTGCCGCCCTTAAGGCCGCCTTTGGCGCTGGCTTTAATGTAGCCAGCCTCGATCTCAATGTTCGCGCCCATAGCCCGCAGGCCATCGATGTGAAAATCTACCGGGCGGGTACCTATAGCACAGCCGCCGGGAAGCGATACTTCGGCATAACCATGCCTTGCTAGCAGTGGCCCCAGTACCAGAATGCTTGCCCGCATCTTGCGCACAAGGTCATAAGGGGCAACCGGGTTGGCAATATCGCGAGCCTGAAGCAGAACCATACCATCGGCCCTTTGCAGCACGGACACGCCGATATGCTTGAGCAGCACTGCCATGGTTCGCATATCGCCAAGGCTTACCGGCATATTACCTATTTGCAATGTTTCAGACGTGAGCAATGAGGCGCACATCAATTTCAGGGCAGCATTCTTTGCGCCACTAATTTCGATTTCGCCATGCAAGGACCTGCCGCCGACAATGCGCAGCTTGTCGAGGGTTGATGCCCGGATCGATTCGGCGACTTCTAAAGAGCCGAGATCAACTACCTGCTGCATCTTTGATGCGGGGGAGGGTGACTCCCCTTTGTCCCATATATTTTCCGCTTCTGTCTGCATAACTCACTTCACAGGGGCTAGAACCTTTAAAAAACAAAAACTGCGCTATTCCTTCATTGGCGTAAACCTTGGCGGGTAGCGGTGTGGTATTGGAAATTTCCAGCGTCACCTGACCTTCCCAGCCAGGTTCCAGCGGCGTTACATTAACAATAAGGCCGCAACGCGCATAGGTGCTTTTTCCAAGGCAAACTACCATCGTATCCTTCGGTATCCGAAAATACTCAACAGTGCGCGATAACACGAAGCTGTTTGGCGGAATTACACATTCGCTTGAAGTTCTTTCTACAAAGCTCTGTTCAGAAAAGGATTTAGGGTCAACTAGGGCATTGTCCACATTTGTAAAAATCATGAATTCCGGAGCGAGGCGGGCGTCATATCCAAATGATGAAAGGCCATAGGAAATCATGCCTTCGCATTTTTGTTTCTCCTCGAACGGCTCTATCATGCCGTAATGAAGCGACATATTGCGAATCCAGTGATCCGGCATAATGCCGGGAGCATGACCCGAAGAAAGATCAAGCGATTCCTTCTTTGAATCTTCAGGTGGAGAATTCTTCACAAGCATCTATTTTTCTTCCGTTTTTCCCTGTTGCTTGCGCGCATTTTGCTGCGCTTTTCTTTTTCTGAGGTTTTCCCGTAATGCTTCCGCTCTGCGGTTGCTTCGGCCATCCTCCGGCGCTTGCTTGCCAGTTTTATCTGTCATCGTGGCGCAGTTATGTTCTTCAAATGGTAAATTAAAGACGGACTTTAACCATAAATGATAGAAGGAAACCAGAGTTTTTATTACCCTTTGCAATTTCTTGTGGGGATAGTAAAAACTGTTATATCAACTCTGGACATCTTTAATATGATCGTCTAAACAACATTTCTACGCCAGCGCTGCTGTAGCTCAGTGGTAGAGCGCACCCTTGGTAAGGGTGAGGTCGAGAGTTCAATCCTCTCCAGCAGCACCAGCCGCCGCTCAGGGAGCAGTGGCATGGAAAACCTGCCACTTTAACGACAGGGCAAAGATGTATCCAATTCCAAACAACATCGTGAGAATCATGAAAAGCCGTTACACCATTGCTGTATTTGTTTTAATCGCTATAGCCGGACTCTTTACTCTGGTTCCTCATGTCGTCGGTCAGGAAAAAAAGGATGCCAGGCCGGTGGCTGCAACGGAGGCACAAAAAGAAGCATGGCACATTCGTTGTAATGAGCCCGAAGAAGGAGAGGCTGCGCCTGAAGAAAAGCGCGGCAAATGTGAAATATTTCAACGTTTGGTCATGGCTGAAACCAATCAGCGCGTTGCCGAATTTGCGATTGGTTATCCGGTAGATATGGATACAGCCAGGGGCGTGGTGATTATGCCGCTGGGCATATTGTTGCCGCCTGGTGTCCAGATGATGATTGATGACGGCGAGCCGTTCCAGTTCAAGGTCCGTTATTGTAATCAGGGCGGATGCTTTGCCTATCTCGCGCTTAATGATGCGGTTATTAACCAGCTTAAGAAAGGCACTGAAGCCGCATTTCTGTTTATGGATCCGAGTGGCAAGACCGTCAGGGTGAACATGTCGCTTAAAGGTCTCACCAAAGCCCTCAAGGAAATTCAGTAGACCGGACTTGACTTTGAATATTTTAAGCGAGGATCCATAACCGATCCTCGCTTTTTTAATTGCATATCCTTGATTGGCTATTTAACCAGAATTCCCAGTTTTACCAGCACTTCCAGACGTTTTGCAGCGCTTGGTCCGAGTACTTTCTCAAGCTCTTTTTTGTCGCTGATAACCTTCTTTCCCTTGCGGATTGTGATCTCGCCTCTGGTTGCGTGCTCAACAAGCTTTTTGGTCAGGGCTTTTCTGTCGTTAGTGCCGTCCAGATAACGAACCAGATGATTGATAAACACGTCGCTTTTGATGGCCTCGCCATAAATGTTGGTGAGCATATCAGTATTTGCAAAGTTGGCTTGATAACGGGCAAGGGCAAAGGCTTCCGGCTTTTCCGACACATCGCTGGCCAGATCCGGCCTGCTCGAGTGAATATTGAATATGCCAGCCATTACCAGACGCATACCGCTTTCAGTTGCAGCGGCTTTTAGTTTTTCATTTGAAATACCATATTTTGCTGAAGCGGATTCCATTACCTCATCCATTGTAAAGCGGCGGGAATTTGTATTCGCAATCTCAAGCATCAAGGCGCTTGCGGCGCGTGAGTTGGTGGTAAAACTGCGAGATCCTGCTTTGAACTCCATTTTATCGGACAGTTTGGCGTTTGCTTCCATGGGGGTAATCGGGCTGCTCAGGTAAAAATCGAATATTTGCGAGGTATTAATCCCCCGGCTTATCTTCTGTCCGGCCCTGGTGATTATAGTAGTACGGAAGCGTCTGTTATTAATGAAGTCCATATATTGTTCCTGGCGGACAATATCATTTACACCTTTCAGTTTTTCCATGGCGCCTTTTGGCAGATTACCGACAAACATCGAGGAGATACTGGAATCTCCCAGATATTGCATATTCCGCTCATTGAGCATTCTGGCGATTTCATGGAAATAGAACTGACGGTTATGGCCCTCCAAATGATCGTGGAACAGATAGGTGTCGTTAACTTTCGAAAGGATTTCACGTTCGCTGTCGATGAATTGCTTGTAAGCTGAATTGCTTCCCGCATTGTCCGAAAGGAAATCAAGAAACATTCTTGCCTGCGCTATCTTTTCCTTAGAATCATTAAAGCGCTCGCAATGGTAGAGCATCATTTCCCGCAGAGACTTAACAAAGTTCCAGCCTGGAAGTGTATTGTAGCTTATTACTGCCATGCCGTTTTCAGACAGGTTATCCCGGCAAATATCAAAGATCTTGTCAGCAACTTCATCAGGTACCCATGAAAGAATTCCGTGAACGATAATATAATCGTATGCACCGTATTTTTTTGTTACGTCCATTATATCCTTGCGCTCGAAGTGTATATTGGACAGTCCGAGCTCAGCCTTGTGATGTATAGCCTGATCAATTTGCTCTCCGGACAGGTCTATACCGGTATATTCACTGTCCGGATACATGATTGCCAGCGGCAGAAGGTTGCCCCCTGAGGCGCATCCGAGCTCCAGAACTCTGGCTTTGCGGAAATCGGGCGCTGTTAAGCCGAACAATTTTGCAACAGTGTACATCTGTTCGGGATGCGTTTGCGGGTATGAGAAGCTCTCATACGGAACATCATCGTATGAATTGGTATCTTTATCGCTTGTGTTAACAGCCAGATTGCCGAGAGCCATAATTAATTTCCTTTATTAAAAATTCTGATTTGTCATTGCGAGGAAGGGCGTTAGCCCTGACGAGGCAATCCATTATTATCTGGATCGCCACGCTGCCTTGGAGCAGCTCGCGATGACGGACATATTCTTATAACGCCGTGCAGTTAAGCAGGGCGGGCCGTAATGCGCAAGATGGTTTGGATGGTTTGTTCACCACGGAGACGCGGGGAACGCGGAGTATTTAAAGCAAAATTGTCATTCTGAGCGTACGCGAAGAATCTTTTCCTGTTACCGATTACAAAGATCCTTCGCCTTTGGCTCAGGATGACATTCCTGGGTATCCGCGCACTCCGCGTCTCCGCGGTAAAGACAGGAGCATCAAATTCCGAGTGCTATACACCCGCCTCTCCGTATAGTTATACACGCAATTATCCACAGAAGTTTAACGAAAGGTAAACAAAACTGGTGCATTTTTGCCACAGTGTTGCGGGCTTTTTGTATCCCGGCATTTTTTGCCGCTTGGATAAGGCCTTCTATGCTGGTAAAAATTTACGGTCTCCGGATTCGCGTCCGGGGCGAGTTTTTAGTTTTTTTAACATAATAAACAAAGATCTCTATGCAATTAAACAGGCTTAAAAAAAGCTTACCGGGAGTTTGGCGCAATTATAAAAGCGCGGATCTTCCACTTCTTTTCATCTCATCCAACTTTAGGGAGAACTAACATATGACTAACTTTAAGAAAACACTGCTTGTCGGTACGGCTCTTGTGGCTGTCGGCGGCTTTGCGCTGACGACATCCGCACCTGCATGGGCGGCTGACGAAGTTGCTATCGACACCGACGATGACGGCACATATGCAGCTACTATAGATACTACAGATCCTTGGGGCGCCAACGACGACCATGATGCGCGTGTTGACGCTAATGCCACAGTCGACGTTGTCGATACAGACGTTATTGGTGATGGTGATGCAAAGAGGCCTGCTATTGTGGCCGGCGCGGATGCTGTTACATTGACCCTTAACGATGATGCGGATGACAATGCTGCTGAAACCGTTACAGTCGACGGAGATATTGATAAAGGCGCTTTTGACGAGTTTAACCTGACTATTGCCGGGAATGCGAGCGCTAACGATGCTCTCACGGTTGACGTGAATGGAGACATCGACCTTGGCGATGGAACCCTGACTATTGACGTGGGAGGCGGAGGCGACGAGGACGTGACGGTCACCGTCAGCGGTGATATCACGACTGACGCAATCGAGCTTGACGACGATGTCGCTGGCTCAGCTCTTCTTAAGCTTGACGGTACAACGGCTCAGACAGTTACCGGCACGATTGACGGCGCTGTCGCTGGCGAAGGTGTTGTCGTGGTTTCAAATAATCACGCTGGGGGCGTTACGTTTGTAAGCGCTATCGGGGGTACAACAACTATTGATGACATAGTTGTTAATAGCGATGGCGATGATCAACTCGTTGTTTTCCAGTCTGATGTGGAAACCGCAAGCGGGCTTGTACTTGGCGATGACAACGGTACCGATACGATTACGGCGACCTTTAGCGGCGATAGCCTCGAGATCGCCAGTGACATCACTGGTGGCGCAGCGGAAACCGTTAACCTCAACTTTGCTGGGGGCGATACGATCACGCTTACTGGTGCGGTTGCTACTATCGATGCTACAGTTATTAGTGGTTCTACCACGGTCACAACGAACCAGAACTTCGCTTCAACCGACATTACTGTTGGTTCCGGTTCGACATTGGCTACAACGGCTAATACCATCACAGGCGATATCGCCAACTCCGGCACGCTCCTTCTTGATGGCGGTGACGTAACCGGTGACGTAACTGGCGCAGGCGTAATCGACGTTGACGAAAATGCTAATGTAGCCGGTGACGTAGCTGGTACCAGCGCAAACATTGCGGCTACGAAGACGCTGACTTTTACCGGTGCTAATGAGTGGTCGGTAACCAACACAACCCTGGTTGATGATGGCGCTTTCGCGACTTCAGCCGACGCCCAGACGATTTCGGGCAACTTCCTGGCGGATGAAGATGGTGATGGTACGATTACCATTACGGATGGCGCCGTAACAACCACGATTACCGGTGATATCGGTACAAGTGCGAAGGAAATCGGCGACTTGGTTATTGACGGCGATGGAAATGACAACGTTGTAACCACAACCGGTGACCTTTATGTTGATGCCATTACGATCGACGGCGACGACGAACTGCACTTTATCGGTACTTCCGCACAAGTTGTTTCCGGTACGATCGACGGTGGAGGTGCTGGCCAAGGTGAAATCTTCGTTGGTGACGGCACGGATGCCTCGACCGTTACTTTTAATGGCATAATTGGTGGAACCACGGTCGACACCTTCGATGTTCTGGAAGAATCAACGGCAATCCTTGCTGAAGATGTAACCACTGCTACGGACATCGTTGTTGACGGTACTCTTCGTGTTAATCAGGGCGTGACAGTAACATCTGCTGCTTTCGCTGCAGGTGCTGCTGATGGCGTGATCGAACTGACGATCGGCGCCACTGCTGCCGGTGCGGACGAGTCCGCAACGCTGGCGTCTGCTGGTGCTCTGGAGCTTGACCTGTTGGATGGGACCGACGCTAACAGCGCCACCCTGAAACTGGTCAAGGGTACGGGCGTGATCACTGATGGTGATGAATTCGTTATCGGCGCTGGCGGAGCGGTTGTAGGAGACATGGACGACGATACAGGAGAAGACGTTGCTGACGACTTTGCCCTGTTCGACTTCACCCTGTTCACTGGTGACAGCGCGGGCGTTACCCTCGGTGGCAACAATGACATCGTTGCCGTTGCCGAAGCAGTAGACGCTGCTACCGTTACCGCAACCACCAACAACGCTGTTGCAGTAGACGCTTTGCTTGACGTTACCGCAGATGAGTATGATGCTGACGATGAGCTGGCAAGCGTTTATGACAATGTTGTCGGAGCTTCCGCTTCGGAAATTGACGAACTGGTTGAAGCTACCACGCCGACGGTTGACGCCGGTAACATGGCTGCTGCCGTTGTCGTCAACAATTCCTCGATGAACATTACGCAAACCCGCCTGGCGGCTCTGCGTGACGGCTCAACGGGTATGGCTGCCGGTAACGTAAGCGAAGGTCTCAATGTTTGGGGTCAAGTCTTCGGTCAAACCGGGGAACAAGACCGCCGCGATAACATTGACGGTTATGACGTTGATACCTGGGGTATTGCCGCCGGTATTGACACCAAGAACATCGCTAACGATGTTACCCTTGGTGTAGCCTTCTCATATGCTGACTCGGAAGTCGACTCCAAGAACGCCAACGCTACCAAGACCGACGTTGATACCTATCAATTGACGGTATATGGCGATTATGAGCTCGACGAGCGTACATGGTTGACAGGTCAGGTTGCCTACGCGCATGGCGAAAACGACACTATACGTCATAACGTTGGCGGCGTAGCCGGTCTGAACGCATCGGGTGATTTCGATGCCGATACATGGTCGTTGCGCGCCGAACTGGGCCGCGACTACAACATGGACAGCGGTATGGTTCTGACCCCGAGCATGCTCGCCAACTACATGCACTACAGTCCGGATAGTTACACGGAAGCAGGTGCAGGCGGCGCAGGCCTTGTAGTCGATCAGGACGATCTGTCGCTCTTCGAGCTTGGTGTAGGAGTTGACGCTTCCTGGCTGTTCCAGCAAGCTGACGGTTCTTACCTTGAGCCTGAAGTACGTGTTGGTTACCGTTATGACTTCGTCGGTGATGAGTATGCGACTACCTCGCGCTTTATCGGAGCTACGACCTCCTTTAAGACCAAAGGGTATGATCCTGCTCAAAGCTCCTTCGATATCGGTGCGGCTCTGACGTACTACTCGACAGACAACTGGGAACTGACCGCGAACTATGACTTCGAAATCAAGGAAGATTACGATGCTCACGCCGGTTACCTGCGCGCTGCTTACAAATTCTAGGCAACGCCTCGGGTAAAACCGAAAATTACCGAAAGCCCCGCCTCACCGCGGGGCTTTCTTTATGTGCAGAATATTGCCTGTCATCCTTGTAAGTGTTCACTAATTCGCTGCCATAAAGGGCGCCGTCATTCCGGAGGCAAGCCTCAGGC
>CAZJRT010000050.1:0-9765 GCA_964548445.1 uncultured Pseudobdellovibrionaceae bacterium | reverse complement strand
CGACAAGCGTTGTCCTGTTGGGCAGGCCCGTAAAAACCGGAATACTATTAAACAAGCAAAAGCCTATATCGAAAGCAAAAAGGAAGACTGCAAGGAAATAACCCGCTCCAGAAAAAAAGCGGGAAGCTGGCAAAAGAAAATCGCCGGAAAAATTCACAAAATAGCCAACACCCCTGAAGTGCGTGAATTACTGATGGATCCCGAATTCCAAAAACGCCTGGAAAAAGATCCTATGGGTCAGCTTTTAATCGCATCTGCTGAAGGCGACAAATCCACAAGATCGATTCTCTTTGCATTAAAAAAACTTCCGCCCGATGCCAACCTTAAAGGTTTCCATGAAGCAGTTATCGCCAACTCTGCGGGGCAGGAAAAAGCCCTAACAGATGCAAGAGAAAGCAGGAGACAGGCGCAAGCTCGCCTTGATGCAGCAATGAAAACCGCACATGGCGCAAGAACCCTCAAGAAATATGAGCTCAGAAATTCGGGCCATCAGGTATTCGGATCCAAAGAAACCGTAAAAGTACTGGAAGATGCACTGGTAAATCCTGATCTTACTCCGGAAGCTTTAAACAGACATATACGTGCTGCAAGGCGGGCAATCAAAGATAAATGGGCTGCTTCCGAAGCCGTAGAAGACCTCGTGGACACAGTCTCCAAAGACGAGTTCAATGGCGCTAATATCAATGAACGGACAATGACGGGCCTGGCCGGTGAAGGCAGTATGAAAGAAAAGTTCGCCGCTCTTGGCGACCGGGCTGGCTGGGCATCTGATTCCATCAAAAAAGCAACCAGTTCAGTCGCAAGCTCCGCGAAATCGGCATTCGAACAGGTTCGTGATTCCAGTTTCTTTAAAAATACCTGCGCAGGAATCAAGCAAGGATACGGAAGAATAAAGCAATCCGCCAAATTCAAATCCGATGACCCTGGCCCTCCTTCGGTTTGATTCACAGGCATTTTCTGAATAAAACTTTCTCCCGTTCCTATTTGCCTATATATCTTTAGGCATGAAACATTACATCTTTATCTTACTAGCTTTGCTGACCTTATGTCCCGCCAACGCTATAGCGCAAAAGGAATCTTTTGATGCTAAAGCTGAAGTTACACGGGCGGAAACCTACATGCGGAATCTGGACACCTTGAAAGCCAGCTTCGTTCAGGTAGACAATAATGGAGGCAGGATGTCCGGGACATTCTATCTCGACCGCCCCGGCAGGCTCCGTTTTGAGTACGATCAAACTGACGATTTCATCGTGGCTGACGGCATATTTATCTATTTTTATGATTCCCAGTTAGGCGAGCAGTCCAATGCACCCATTGGCCAGACGCTGGCAGACTTTCTGTTACAGGAAGATTTACGTCTTGGTGACGAGGTGGCCGTTACTGATGTCAATCAGGACGAACGTTTTACTTATATAACATTGGTCCAGAGAGCCGATCCGGCAGCAGGAAGCTTGCGTCTTGTGTTCCAGCATGAGCCTTACCTTTTAAGAATGTGGCGTGTTGTAGACGCGCAAGGATTCATAACAGAAGTATATCTGGAAGACACGGAAACCGGTATCGAACTGCCTCGGGATCTGTTTATCTATGTTGATCCCAAACGTAAAGTAAACCGCTATAATCAGTAACCATGAGAGACGATTCCCGCCTGAACCAACTAATACAGTTACTGGCAGGAATGCCGGGGCTCGGACCGCGCTCTGCAAGGCGAGCCGTCCTGTACCTGATGACACGCAAGGAAACTCATATGCTGCCATTGGCAAATGCCTTGCGAGAAGTAGCGGAAGCTGTAAGCACCTGCCCGGAGTGCGGCAATCTGGATATGCGCTCCCCTTGTAATGTTTGCAGCGACCTGAAACGCGACAGATCAACAATCTGTGTCGTCGCTCAGGTTTCAGATCTTTGGGCAATCGAGCGCACTCATGCTTTCAAGGGGGTATATCACGTACTGGGCGGGGTGTTGTCTGCACTTGACGGAATTGGTCCCGAAGATCTCAATATTCCTTCATTAATGGAACGCGTGAAAAGCGGTGAAGTAAAAGAAGTTATTTTCGCGCTCAGCGCAACAGTAGATGGCCAGTCCACAGCCCATTATCTGGCAGACAGCCTTGGCGATGATAACCTCAAAATAACCAGAGTAGCTCATGGCGTTCCAGTGGGCGGGGAACTCGATTATCTTGATGATGGAACCATCGCTACCGCCTTGCGCTCAAGATTGTCAGTTTGATTCAATCAGCCTTGCCAGAAGGTACATAGTATCTGTTCTTTTTGCTTGACGGATCAAGCTGTTCTCTTTTGATCCTGGCAAGCCGCATACAGGTAATGAAAAAAGCAAGAAAGACTGTAAAAACGCTGAGCACAATTGGTACACCAGCGTATAAAGCACCGTAAACGGTATAAACGAGAATAATTCCACAAGTGATGAAATATGGCTCTGGCACAATCGGTAACGGCAAAAAAATTATCCGCATCAAAATATTGAATACAAAACCATGCTTCTTCTTAACTTGCCATTCCCGATACCTAGATAACTGCAATGCCAAAATCAGACCGATCAGTGCCGCTCCCAGGAAAAACCAAAGTTTTTCTGCCAGCAACAAAAACAAGCCAAACACGCCAGTGACGGGATTGGTAACCTCAGTAAAATTTTCCCCGCCAGGGCCACTACGAGAATAACGCATTGGCGGATTGCCCAAACCATCTAATGGTGACAAAGACTGTACGTCTAGCTTGTAAATTGCCGGTAGAGGATAAACCGTCTTCCACATATAGACGTAACATTCTTGTAGCCAGAAACAGAAAGGAATAGCGGTTATCCGAGTAGGAGTATAAGCGAGAACAGATCCATTCTTATCACTCAATTGAATCCGTTCAATGCCGGCAGCGATAAACGTCCCGTTATTAACCCGCGCCTTTTCAAGAACATAGTTACCATCAATGCTCTGGAAATCGCGTATTTTAGATGTTTTGTACTGATGATGAGATTCGAAATCAGATGCTTCAGCGCTAGTAACCAAAAATATTAGCAAAGAAATAGCCAAGAAAATAAGAGGTTTCATCAGAAAGCTTTCTTAAAATTATAACTTTAGAAGCTCCCGCCTTTTTTCATGCCCATGACCTGATCGGCCTTCATTTTGGGGGCTTTACGACCGCCCCGGCCACCGCCGCCCATGCGCTCGTTATCATGAAATTCCTGTTCCAGCAAAGACTGAAAATCCGGAATTTTTCCAATCGCTATCTCCTGAGCGCAAGCAGCAAAAAAACGGCACGACTTGCTCTCCCAGTCATAAACCGCTTCTTTTTTGTCTTCTCCGTTTATTCGCAAAAGATTAACCGACCATTTTTCATCTCTGGGCGTTGCCCGTAAGTACAATATCTGGTCGATCGTTCGTCCGTCACGCGGCTCGTCGAACATTATCTGAATCTCGGCTTCTACTTCTTCACCGTCAAAACCTACGCGAACTTCAGCACTGCAGTTTTCTCCTCTGGCAGGATCGTAATGTGACCATGGACATATCTCGCAAGGCGACATCGGATAGCTGACGCCCAGTAAGTCCATCAATTCTTTGTAGCTTGCCCGCATGATTTATCTAAATACTCTCTATATTAATCTTCAATATATATCTCACGTCAAAAGGTAAAGCCGAAGGCTTTTTAACAAAACATTTTTTGTAGAAACTACTGGTATGTATAATCATAAAACAGATTTAATTATTTTCCTAATCAGGGAAGGGGCAGCTTTTGCGAAAATCAATAAATATAATGATGTTTCTGATGGCCGCCTGCCTTTTGCCAGCAAGCACACTGGCCCAGGAAGGGATACAATTACCAGATAAATTCGTCACCAGAGCCACAGCAGCTGACCCTGTCCAGCTGATTACCGACAGGTTCAAGGTAAAACTTTGGGGCATACAGAATGCCCATAAAATCTCTCCCGAATTACATCAGAAAGCACGAATATATCTTAAAGATCTCCTGGGTGAAAATCAGATGGTTCGATGCAAAGTATTCACCTGGAATAGCGGGCATCCTGTCGCAAAATGTAGAAATGAACATGATATTGATCTTGGCTTGGCAATGCTGGAAGCCGGCTACGTAATTGCAGATGTCAAAGCCATCACCGGTACACCCTTCGCCGAATCCTATCTAGGCGCGCAAAAAAAGGCTCTTGGTGCCAGCAAAGGCTACTGGGAACAAAAACAATCTGAAAACAACTCATCTTTCATTCAAAACGGTGGATCTGACTTCATGGAAATGCTTCCGGTTTTTCTTGCCTTAATTCTCTCCCCTTTAATTGGATTTGCGTTCGTAGGCTATATCTGCTCTCGCGGGTTCAAGCATTTGCTGGAACTGCACAAGCGGCAACTCACCATGCTTTTATCACGGGAAGAATCGTTGAAAGAGCGCGAAAAATTTGTCGTTGCCTCGATGCTGGAAGCTGAAATAAATGCAAACAAAGTCAAGGCGGAAGCTTTTCTGGTTATATATGAAGAAATGCTGCGCAATTTGAAAGATCCTGCCAAACAGCAAAAATACAAACTTACCGGAGAAATAATTCAGGAACAGCCGCGCCTTGCACGCACAGTCTTTGAAGGCAATCTGGAAAGGCTGGAATTATTGGGACCACAACTAGCTGCGGAAGTCTCCAGGTTTTATTCAAAAATCGATCTCAATCCGGGATATGTAACACTTGAACCCGACTACCCTGTAGAAGATGCAGTTTATCGCGTTGAAAAAGTAATCTCGGAAGCCGAATCTCTCATTACACCGGCTGAGCGCCTGCTCTCCTCCCTGCAGGTAATTCTTCGTGATAAAAAGCATAAAGGTCTGGTACCCGGCGGCAAGGAAGAAACTTCGAGAGTTTGAAATATCTGATAGCCGCTCCCCCTAAAACTGATTGCCCTTAAATGCATGCCGGGCTATTTAAAGGTCATGAATAATTATAGACAGCTAACATCTGGAAAATCATCACCCTTACGAGGCTCTGTGCGCGTGCCGGGCGATAAATCAATGTCTCATCGTGCTCTGATGCTGGGAGCCCTTACTGTGGGCGAAACCATTATCAGCGGCCTTCTGGAGGGCGACGATGTGCTGTGCACGGCTCAGGCCATGAAGGCTCTTGGCGCTAAAGTATATAAAAGCGATGACGGGCTTTGGCATACATATGGCGTCGGAATTGGCGGCCTGCATGAGCCTTCGACGGTTCTTGATATGGGCAACAGCGGCACGTCCACACGCCTGCTGATCGGCCTGGTCGGCAGCCATCCTATTACAGTGTTTTTCACGGGTGATAAATCCCTTAGTAAAAGGCCGATGAAGCGGGTAATAACACCGCTGGAAATGATGGGCGCCACTTTTCTGGCAAGAGAAGGTGGACGCCTGCCTCTGGCGGTAAAAGGCGCCGATCAGCCAATGCCGATTCAGTATCGCCTTCCTGTAGCCTCAGCTCAGGTCAAATCAGCCGTACTGCTTGCAGGATTAAGCGCGCCCGGCGTCACTACAGTCATCGAGGAGCAGGCGACAAGAGATCACACTGAGAACATGCTGCGTCATTTTGGCGTCCCGGTAGAAACCGAAGAACTGGAAGATGGCGCGCTCGCGGTAAAAGTTACAGGACAAGTAGAGTTACAGCCATGTGCAGTAGATATCCCGGCAGATATAAGCTCAGCAGCATTTCCTATCGTGGCCGCGCTGATTGTAGAAGGGTCGGAAATCTGGCTGCCGGGCGTTGGCGTCAACGAACGACGCACCGGTTTGCTGGATGTTCTACAGGAAATGGGAGCGAATATTACTCTTGAGAACAAACGTATTCAGGCTGGCGAGGCCGTCGCAGACATCTCTGTAAAATACAGCGGCCCCTTAAAGGGCATAGACGTGCCGCCGGAAATCGTGCCCCGCATGGTCGACGAATTCCCTGTACTGGCAATGGCTGCGGCCTGCGCTGAAGGTACGACCAGGATGACCGGCCTTGCAGAACTGCGCGTTAAGGAAAGCGATAGATTGCTTCTTGTCGCACAAGGTCTGGAAGCCTGCGGAGCAAAAGTCGAAATGGGAGAAGACAGCCTGACCATTCACGGCAACGGCAAGCCTCCCAAAGGCGACGCGCTGATAGAAACCGAACTGGATCACAGAATTGGAATGAGCTTTCTGGCGCTGGGCCTTGCCGCCGAAAACACTATAACAATTGATGACGCCTCGCCAATCGCCACCAGCTTCCCCGGCTTCGCAGAGCTAATGTCGGAGTTGGGCGCGGATATCGGCGAAGCACCGTAAAATCGGCAAGCACTTTTACTCACCTGATTGCTCTTAACCTCATGCACAAAAAGCCGCTCGATAATCTGTGCAGGCCATACATTCCGCCACCTCCAGACCCAAGGCAAGTAATCATGGAGTTCGGGTCATGTTAAACCGGACAGTAGTGGCATAAAGCGGGGATGACAATGAAGAAGAAAAGCTGTGAAATCTTAGCGTTCCTCGCGCCTTCGCGGTTCATTTTAATTTCCGGGTTTTTGAAAACGCAAAATGTGATATCAAGTTGCTAATATCTGGATTGCCGCGCTCTACGATCGCTCGCGATGACAGGAATTAAGCAAGGAAACATTAATGAACGAAAAAAAGAACGTAATCGCCATAGACGGTCCAGCCGCCAGCGGCAAGGGAACATTGGCGAAATCGCTGGCGAAGGAATTCAATTACGCATATCTCGATACCGGAAAATTGTACCGGGCTGTCGGGATGGAAGTGCTTCGCAAAGGCAGGGACCCGGACGATCCAAAGGCAGCTATTCCCGAAGCCATACATTTCAAGGATAATTTCAATCCTGAACTGCTGGCGGATCCAGTGCTGGCTACAGATGAAGCAGGACAGGCCGCTTCCAAGGTCAGCGCTATTCCTGAAGTCAGGGAAGCGCTCCTGCAATTGCAAAAGGATTTTGCAAACAATCCCCCTGAAGGCTTTGGCGGAGCGGTTCTTGACGGACGCGATATCGGGACGGTTATTTGCCCGGACGCCAGACACAAGCTTTTTGTAACAGCTGACACTGAAATCCGGGCGGAAAGACGTCATAAAGAGTTGCAATCACGGGACATTGACGTTACATATGAGGCCGTTCTCGCGGATATGAGACAGCGCGACGCCAGAGATTCGGGACGGGCAACTGCTCCATTGAAACCGGCAGAAGATGCGGTGGTGCTGGACACGACCGATCTTGATATCGATGAAGCTTTCGAGAAGGCGCTAAAACTGATCTGCGGGTAGGCAAGGTTTTTTCTAAGGCTCGCGCCTGTAACAAAGGAGAAACTCTTTGCCAATTATTTCGAAAGGAAACTAACTAATATGGCACATGCAGCCGCAAATCTGGAAGACAGACAGGAATCAATGGAGTTCGCCGCACTCCTTGATGAAGACCTGAAACAAAAAGGCGAATTTGAAGGAACGGTCGTTGAAGGCCGGGTAATCGCTATTGACGACGACTATGCAGTAATTGACGTAGGCCTCAAATCTGAAGGCCGCGTACCTTTGAGGGAATTCTCCGCTCCCGGACAAGAGCCGGAAATCAAAGTGGGAGACAAAGTCGAGGTTTATGTCGAGCGGATGGAAAACCGCAACGGCGAAGCAGGACTTTCCCGTGAAAAAGCAAGACGCGAGGAAGTCTGGGTCGAGCTCGAAAAATCACACGAAAAAGGCGACCGGGCTACCGGCGTTATCTTTGGACGGGTTAAAGGCGGGTTTACCGTCGATCTTGGCGGAGCTGTGGCATTCCTGCCCGGTAGCCAGGTTGATATCCGTCCGATCCGCGACGTGTCCCCGTTGATGGGAACACCTCAACCATTTCACATACTGAAGATGGACCGCAGCCGTGGCAACATCGTTGTTTCACGCCGCGCTGTTCTCGAAGAATCCCGTGAAGAAGCAAGATCAGATCTTCTTGAGAATCTTAAAGAAGGTCAGGTATTGCAAGGCATCATCAAAAACATCACCGATTACGGCGCCTTCGTCGATCTGGGTGGAGTTGATGGTCTGCTACATGTTACCGACATTTCATGGAAACGCATCAATCATCCGTCCGAAGCATTGCAAATCGGGCAGACAGTTGATGTTCAGGTAATCCGGTATAATGAGGATAACCAGAGAATTTCTCTTGGCATGAAGCAGCTTGAATCCGATCCATGGGAAGGTGTTGAAAACCGTTTCCCTGTTGGCTCCAGGTTTACCGGACGGGTTACCAACATCACCGATTACGGTGCCTTCGTTGAGCTTGAGCCAGGAATTGAAGGTCTGGTTCACGTTTCAGAAATGTCATGGACCAAAAAGAACGTTCCTCCCGGAAAGATCGTATCCACCTCTCAGGAAGTCGAAGTAAAGGTTCTTGACGTAGATATGGATAAGCGCAGGATTTCTCTGGGCCTCAAACAATGCCAGGAAAATCCATGGGAGCTTTTCGCAGAAAGCCACAAGGCCGGGGATGTTATCAAAGGCGAGATACGCAATATTACCGAATTCGGTATCTTTGTAGCTCTAACCGAAGAAATTGACGGAATGGTTCATCTTTCTGACCTTTCATGGGAAGACCAAAGCGAAGAAGCTTTGCAAAACTTCCAAAAAGGCGAAGTGATCAAGGCCAAAATTCTCGATATGGAACCCGATAAGGAGCGCATCGCTCTTGGTATCAAACAGCTTTCTGAAGATCCGCTTGATGAAGCCATGAAAAGTGCAAGCAAAGGCTCGGTAGTAACCTGCACCGTTGTAGAAGTCGGTGACAAGAGCATCGAGGTTTCAGTTGGCGAAAATCTCACAGGCTCGATCAAGAAAACCGACCTGTCCCGCGAGCGCTCGGAACAGCGTCCTGACAGATTTGCCGTCGGAGAAAAAGTCGATGCGAAAGTTATTTCCATTGACAAGAAAACCCGTCGCCTGACTCTGTCCATCAAGGCCCGCGAAATCGAGGAAGATAAAGCTGCTATGGAAGCCTTCGGCTCCACAGAAAGCGGCGCATCTCTCGGTGACATTCTCGGTGCTGCTCTTCAAAAAAATGACGGTGAGCAAACAGAAGCTGCACCTGAAGCAGAAGTAAAAGAAGAAAAAGAAAAGAAGAGCAAGACCACCAAGTCAAAGGCCAAGAAGAAGGACAAAGAAGAAGCTCCTGCAGAAACAGAAGAAGAAAATAAAGAATAGTCCTTTTACCTCCTTAATCTCCTTCGTTTGGTTCAAGGACAACAGATCGGGCCCTTCATGGGCCCGGTCTTTTTTTTATATTTATTCGTAATAACTTATTGCCAATGCCTTCGGGAATAAAAGTCCTTTTTCTTCAGGAGTTTCTCTTGACGATCGCTGTACGATGGGGCAAATTACAAAATCCCGGTTTGACTTGTGGTGAACTTAGTAGCGGCACTACCGTTTTGTATAATTGTAGCTTTTTCAAGTTTTTAAATTAAAGAGGAGCAGACATGACGAAATCGGAATTAATCCAGCGTCTGGCAGAAAGTAATCCGCATCTATACATGCGTGATGTTGAAAAGATTGTAGATACTGTTTTCGACAAGATTTCTTCTGCTCTCGCACAAGGACACCGCGTAGAGTTGCGCGGTTTCGGAGCTTTCTCTGTCAAGGAAAGAGGCTCCAGAACTGGCCGCAATCCGCGTACCGGTGAAGCTGTCAGCGTCGAAGCAAAACGCTTGCCTTTCTTCAAAACAGGTAAAGCATTACGCGAACGCCTTAACGATTAAGGCTGATATGGCTTTTATCCGCTGGGTTGCCGGAGCGCTTATA
>CAZJRT010000049.1:0-9836 GCA_964548445.1 uncultured Pseudobdellovibrionaceae bacterium | reverse complement strand
CCCGGGCAGGGGGTCATGTGCTGCTGGAAGGGGTCACTGAGTTAGCAAAAACCTTAGCGGTAAAAACATTTGCCGAGACTGTAGGCGCGGGGTATAAAAGAATTCAATTTACTCCCGATCTACTCCCGGCGGATTTAATAGGTACGGTCATCTACCGTCAGCAGACAGGAGAGTTTGTAAGCCGAAAGGGGCCGGTTTTTTCCAATATTATACTCGCGGATGAGGTAAACAGGGCTCCCGCGAAGTTACAGTCCGCTCTCCTTGAAGCAATGGAAGAACGTCAGGTTACTGTAGCGGGCGTTTCGCATAAAATGCCGGATTTATTCCTTGTGATGGCAACTCAGAATCCAGTGGATCAGGCTGGAACTTATACATTGCCTGAAGCCCAGCTAGACCGTTTTTTAATGCATATCTTTGTACATTATCCCAATGAACAGGCCGAAGCAGACATTATTCGGCTTATTCGCGAAGAGGCCAGCCAGAAACGAAGGAAAGAGCAGGCAAAAGCAAAAAAAGCACCCGCTCCCGAGACAAAACAGGAAATTATTTTCGAAGCGCGTAATGAAATTGATCAGGTGAAAGTGCCCCCTCACGTCGAGAAATACATGGTCGATTTTATTTTCGTGACAAGATATCCACAACGTATCAACTATGAACTTAAGAGCTACATCACCCTGGGCGCCAGTCCGCGTGGCTCTTTATCTCTGGACAGATGCTCCCGCGCATATGCATGGCTACAAGGCGAGAATGAAGTTACCATTGAACATGTACAAAAAATGGTGCACCCGGTTCTGCGTCATAGATTTGTGAAATCGGAACGCGCCCAGAAACACAAGATCATGTCTGACGAGCTGATCGCAGATATAGTCAAGAAGCTCGCTGTTCCCAAGACCGGCGATAGCGTCCCGGTTACAAAAGCAAGTTAACTAAAACCAGCCATTTACCATATTTACATAAATCATGACTATCCTGAATAGAAAGCAATTTTTCTGATCGCCAGGACCGCGATCCTTATTGCCTGCCTGCCTTGCAGATAACTGCGAAATGCCGGTAGCAAAAACGGGTGGCAATTTGGTCTTATCGTCTACTGGCGGCTTTGGTCTGTCCATCGGCACATCAGCAATGCTGATGAATTCCGGCCTTGGCAGTCATCCATTTGCAGCCATCTCTTCTGGCGCCACATCTTCTTCAAGCAATTCAACTGCACTTGTTAATGCAATAAATGGCAATTCCACCACTTCAGCCATAACCCCGGCTCTTGCGTCCTCAAGCGATCTGGTTTCACTGGCCTTAATTAACGCCAGCTCTCCAATGTACATGCAAACCGGTTTAATGACTTCCAACGCCACCAAATACTTCAGTTCTGCCAGTCTGCCTGGAAGTTATGCAACAGGATCCAATGTAAACATTGAAATCTGACTGCACAGATTTATATGGCTTACAAAGACATTAATTTACAAATTGGGGTAACAGTTATGAACCAGGGCAACAAAAAACTGCCTGAATTCGATTCTCGGAATCCGCATCATACGGGGCAACCGCTTTTCCTAAAACGAATGCGTTACAGCAAATCATCTGAAAAACCGAAGTCAGAGACCGAGGATTAAAAATCTAATACCCGATTTTTTAGTATTCAGGAGACAGGAGAGTCATGCCAGACGTATTTGATCTACTAAAGCAGGATCACATCCGCTTAAAAGCTAAACTAAGCGAGTTGAAAGTAGCCGGTTCTGAAGATCGTATGGATCTTGCGGTGGAAGTTCTATTTGAATTGAGCCGTCACGCGGACTTTGAAGAAGAAGTTCTGTTCCCTCAGTCGAAACGATTCCTCGACAAAGATACGATAGCAATCATAGAAGACGAGCAGGACGAACACAGGCAACTGGAATATTTAATCTCACAACTATCAGAAGTGGACCCAAACTCAGTTTACTGGGAGATGCATTTTGCCCGGCTTCATACACTTTTCGACCGGCATTCATATAATGAGGAAAAAGCCTTCTTTCCCAAGGCCCGAAAAATGATACCGGCAAAAACAATGGCGGGACTTACCCGCTCATTCCAGCAGTATCTGGGTAAATTCTCCAGACTTAATCTGCGAGCCAGTTTTCCAGCGCCTGCTTCGCACGAAGATTTGCAGAAGGTATCTCGTCTATAATCCGGAACAAGCCGTCAGTTTCGTTATTCTTGGCGGCGCCCTCTGCTTTAGAGGCAAGGCTGCTTAGTTCAACCAGCCCAAAATTTCCAGCCATTCCTTTTAGCTCATGAGCCCGACTGCCAATAACCTGCAAGTCCATCGAGGCCCGCGCTTCAGTAAGCGCTTCTACAATCTCATCAGATTTTTCAACCAGACTATCAAGTAATTCCTTTAGTTGATCTTTGCCAAGGCTATCTTTTAGCGTACCAATAGTTGCCATATCAAACACGTCAGATGGCGCTGGCTGATCCCTGTCAGATGTGGCCGGGGGCTCTTCTGCAGCATTCATAGCGAGGCTGAAACTATCATCTTCCTCATTATCGATATCGTCAAAAGTCACCATATCCTCTACCTGTTCTTTAATTATTGGAGCACTGATTGAATCCGTTTTCTCCAGACTTTCATCGGTCTTTTCTTCGTCGCTCTCGCCCTCCAGCGAAAAACTTGAAATATCAGCATCATCCGGGAGAGAGAGATTAGGAACATAAGTGCCAGGAGACTGGATCTGCGAATCTTCTGTTCCAGTGCTATGCAATTCCTGGCCTTTATCCAGATCCGATAAATCATTTGGATTTTCAGGCATAGTTGTCGGTGCCATAGCTGGAGATTCCATCGCAGTCACAACCACCGGATTATCAAAATCGCCCGATGTAACTTTTCCAAGCGCCCGCTTAAGGTCTTCGGGATTGATCGGCTTGGGAACAAAGCCGTTCATATTGGCCTCGTAAAAACACTGAATATCTTCATCTCTAATGTTACCGGTAAGCGCAATAACAGGTATAGAAGCGGATTCACTGTCTGAAAATTTTCGAATTGTTTCTGTAGCTTCAACACCGCTCATGCCTGGCAACTCAACATCCATGAAAACAATATCAAAGCGACCTTCTTCCAGCATCCGGATAGCATCTTCTGCAGTTGATGCCACTTCGGTGGTATGCCCTTCCTTTTCTACAAGACCGACAATCACCTTCTGATTAATGTAGTTATCGTCGACTATAAGAATGTGCAGCTTGCTGCCTTCCACGAGAATTTCTTCACGAGAAACAGAAAAGACCTCTTCTGCACTTTCAATACTACCTTCTTCCATCATTAGAGAGAAAAAGAATGTGCTACCCTCTCCTTCACGGCTATTAATACTGATTGTTCCGCCCATTCTTTCTATAAGCCGCTTACAGATCGCAAGTCCCAGACCCGTTCCGCCAAATTTTCTCGAAATACTGGGATCTGCCTGTGAGAATGGATTAAACAGATTCTTCTGAGCCTCCCTGGAAATGCCCACACCGGTATCTTCTACTGCGAAATAAAGGGGGTGGCGAACAACATCAATATTTTCATTCTGGTTACTTTCATCAGCAGAAACAGTTTGCCTGACATGTAAAGTAACACCACCTTTTGTAGTAAACTTGATTGCATTACCGGCCAGGTTAAGTAGTACCTGACGCAGGCGAGTTGGATCACCTTTAATATACCTGGGAACTTCTTCACCCATTTCGCATTTAAGGTAAATATTGCGTTCGGCTGCATGGCCAGACATCAAAGTAATAACGCCGTTAATCAAGCGATGCAGATCGAAATCAAGATGTTCCAGATCCATCTTGCCGCTTTCGATTTTTTCAAAGTCGAGAATATCATTTAGCAAAGCAAGCATTGCATCACCGGAATCCTGAATGGTCTCGGCATATTCATGCTGATCACTTGAAAGCTTTGTATCCATCAGCAACCGTACCATCCCCATAATGCCGGTCATTGGTGTGCGAATCTCGTGGCTGACAACAGCCAAAAAAGCAGATTTCGCCCGATTGGCTTCATCTGCAGCCTCCTTGGCTTTACGCATTTCTTCGGTTCTTTGGGCTTCACGTTCCCGAAGCTCAGCCATTACCTCACGTTCACGCTCAATAACGCGAAGCAGCCTTTGCTGATCAGCCGACTCCTTGGATTGTTTAAGCCTGGCCAGAGATGCCTGCTCTCTGTTTTCGCGGGATTTTTGCTCATGAAGACGATCCTCCAGCAATTGAAATCTCTGGACAGTCGCTGCCATCAGTAAAAGGGCTTGAGGAAGCATGGATAACCAGTAGGCATTAAGCGAAAAAACGGTAGGCCTGAAGAGATTGAATGCAGCCATACTCGTTACACAGAAACCTACCAGGTTAACAAGCCAGGCCAAGGCGTACTGATAACCGGAATATTTTCCATCCTGAGCCTGAAGATATGCAATCAAAACAACTGTAAACATACCGGCCGATGGCGCTACAAATAACAGGACCGAACGAATTACAGGTACATTAGGCATAATTGCCAGAACAGGAATTGCCAGCATCATCATGCCAGCGGCTCCATAAATGAAATAGTTTTGCGTATAGCTGTCAGAATCAATGCCAAGGAAATACTTGCTCATGAACAACCCGACCGCGACAGTCAAAAACAGTAGCAACGCCGCCAATTCAAAATAATAACCTGATTCTGCGAAGATCAGGCTGTTCGCATAATGAAATTGGGCTGCTTGTAAAAAGAAGAACACGACAAACAGAAGATAAGATAAATCTTTTCGCAGATAGGTTATCGCGGCATAAAAACCTATCATCAGCATAAAGAAAGCAACAAAAAGAGTGTCAGGTTTGAATGGAGAGTAAAGAGATTGCAGATAATCATCTCTTTCTACAATTTTGAGCGGCAGTAAATGCGGAACCCCTCCGACAGGAATATAATACATTACCAGTAACGCATTTTCGCCAGGTGGTATTGATAACGGCAAAACTGTTCCGGTCAGATTTTTTCCAAACGGCCCCTCCGCCCCTTCGCCAGGAACCGCGTCCAGCAATTTACGTCGGCCTTCCGCGTCAAAAATGAATATTTCTGCAATGGCCCCGGTGCGCCCTTCGAAGCTATTACCGAACGAAAGTACCCATTCCTCGATAGAAGATTTGTTTTGCAAGGACACAACAATCCAGTGAAGTTCCCCTTCTACCCCGAGATTCAATAGCTTGGCGTCCTGACGCAATCCGCGTATATCGTTTACGTGACGTATTGCAACCTGCTCAAAATCAAACTCATGTTCGGGATCCCACGTGACATAAGCATAAGGACCCAGAATATAGGAATCCTGATTATCTCTCAGTATCAGCATCGAGGAATCTATCGGGGTATCAAATTCATCCTGTGCGCTTACTGACACAGGAAAAGCTAATAAAAGAAACAGGCTAAAGACTAGTAATGCCGGGATAAAAGCAAAGCCCTTCCCCGGACACATACTACCTGCCAAATTTCTAATAGAAAAAAGATTCAAAACAAACAGCCTTAAAAGGTTGTATCCGCTGAATGCTATTCTAAGCCATGATGAAAAGAAAATCGAGAACCCTTAAACCTTAACATCACCCATTGCGTAACGGCGGACTGCCTCCACGTATGCTGCGTGCTCCTGTTCCAGGACTCTTGCCGCAAGATTTTCGGGTGTATCATCCTCATAAACCGGCACTTTTCGCTGGATTATTACTGGCCCTGCATCACATTCATCTGTAACGATATGGATGCTCGCGCCGCTTTCGCTATCACCTGATTCTAGAACCGATTTATGGACATGCATTCCATACATACCGGGACCCCCATGCCGGGGCAGCAAGGAAGGATGAGTGTTTAAAATCCTGCCTTTCCAATTACTTACAAATTCAGGAGAAAGAATCAGCATGAAGCCAGCCAGACATATCAGATCTACAGGATAATTTTCCAGCTGCTGCTGTAATGCTTTTTCAAAATCAGCTGGTTTGGCAAATTGCTTACGATCAATAGTTATAGCCGGAATTCCGGACTGGCGAGCTCTCTCCAAACCAAATGCTCCCGGCCTGCTGGAGATCACTACTGAGATTTGCGCCGGATAATCCGGTTCGGCACAAGCGTCAATCAATGCCTGAAGATTTGTGCCCGATCCGGAAATGAGCACTGCCAGATTGATCTTCTCTATCTTTTCCATGCGGCCTCGATATTTTCAATCATGACCAACTCGTTTTGCCGCGTTTCTACCTTGCCGATCTCGTAAACCTTTTCTCCATTATTCTTCAAAATCTCAATACAATGATCTTTATCACTTTCAGGACAGATAATTACCATTCCAATTCCGCAATTAAATGTACGCGTCATATCTTCAGAATCAATATCACCCTCTTTGGCAAGCCATGTGAATAATGGAGGTAACGGCCAGCTTGCAGCATCCAGTCTTACAGCCAGATTTTCAGGAATAACTCTCGGAATATTCTCAAGCAAACCACCTCCTGTTATATGAGCCAGGGCACGTACATTACATGACCGCAATACATTCAGGACCGGGCGTACGTATATCCTTGTCGGAACCAGTACAGCCTGCCCGACAGTGCGTCCTTCCTCGTCAAACGGCGCAGGATCTTCATAAGAAATACCGATTTCATTGATTACTTTACGAACCAGAGAATAGCCATTCGAATGCAGCCCGCTTGAAGCCAGACCAATAACAACATCTCCCTCTTGTACGTCCTTGCCCGTAACCAGCTTTGTACGTTCGGCTGCTCCAACAGTGAAGCCCGCAAGATCGTACTCTCCACGGGCGTACATGCCAGGCATTTCAGCTGTCTCTCCACCGATCAGGGCACAGCCAGCCTGGCGGCATCCTTCTGCTATACCGGCAATCACCCGTTCAGCAACACCGGTATCAAGTACACCGCACGCAAAGTAATCCAGAAAGAAAAGCGGCTCGGCTCCTTGTACGATAATATCATTAACGCACATGGCCACGAGATCAATTCCTATGGTGTCATGCTCCCCGGTATCAATTGCAATTCTTATTTTTGTTCCTACTCCATCCGTCGATGAAACCAGCACAGGGTCTTCGTAACCTGCTCTGGCCGGGTCGAAGAAGGCGCCAAAGCCGCCGATTCCCGACATTACGCCTTCTCGAAAAGTCGATTTGACATGTGGCTTTATACGCTCGACAAGCTCAGCTCCCGCGTCTATATCTACACCTGCGTCTTTGTAAGCACTTTCCTTCATTGGCAATCCCGTTTATAAAGGGCTGAACATGGCTGCATCTTATAAACTATTTCTTGGCTTTCTTGTAGTCCTGCTTGCATTTTTCTGCGAGCCGGTTCGTGCTGCTGATTCCGCATATACTATTGACCAGATAAAAGTCGACGTGACAGCCAGTAACGCTGCCGCAGCCAGAGAGCAGGCTTTCATGCAGGCGCAAATAATCGCTTTCCGAACACTGGCGACTCGTCTTTTATCGGAAAACGAGATGGCGGGTTTTGAGATGCCGGAAGTCAGCGTAATCTCAGCACTTGTGCAAGACTTTGAACTTCTTGAAGAACAGCTATCACATGTTCGCTATATCGGGACTTACAGATTCCGCTTCCGCGAAAGAGCCGTAAGCGACTTTTTCTCTAATAAAGGAATATCTCATACCGATGTCTCCAGCAAGCCGGTTCTGATAATCCCCTTTTACCAGTGGGGGTCCAGAAACCTGCTATGGTCCGAGAATAATCCCTGGCTGAACGCATGGAAGCAAAGCAACAGACGACGCGGGCTGGTTCCTGTTGTTGTCCCCATCGGGGACCTGCAAGATATCACTGATGTCAGTGAGGAAAAGGCACTGGCTGCTAACTGGTCAAATATAGAAAATATGCGCGCTCGCTACGAGGCCGGAGAGGTCATGGTTCTTCTCGCCATTCCTGAATGGGATCAGGAAGGACAAATCACAAATCTGCGAGTCGACATTTACACGCTTGAAGGCGATCAGCCTGAATATGCCAGCAGCCTTGATGTCAAGAGGAGAGGCTCCGAACAGGAAAGCTATTTGTTTGAACGAGCTGTAACTACAGTCAGGGAAAAACTTCAGCAGCTCTGGAAAAACATGACTATTGTTGATCCACGACAGACCAATGAAATCACCGTACGAGTTAGCTATAACGATATGGGGGAATGGGTCCGGACGAAGACTGCTCTTGATGGCATTAAAATGCTGGATGATCTTCAGGTTGAATCGCTTAATCCGAAAGAAGCATATCTCTATATCAAGTTCAGAGGTGACGAAAGCAGATTGCGGCTTGCTCTTTCACAAAAAGATCTGCACCTGAGCAAACCCCAGATCAGCTTTTCTCAAACAGGTATATTTGGAAAACGACAGCTTTCCCCACTTGTTTATGACCTATATTTAAAAGATAGCATTTCAAACCAGGAGAGAAACTGGCAATGAGCGCAAAAACGCTCTCCGCTAAACAACAGGCACTATTCTGGCTAGCTGCCTTTATTGTATTTTGCAGCCTGGTATGGTTGCTACAGGACATATTGCTTCCTTTTATCCTGGGCCTTGGAATAGCTTACTTACTAAACCCAATGGTCGAATGGTTTAATAAGAAAGGGTATCCCAGAACCTTTACCTCATTGGGTATACTCGTACTATTCCTGAGCCTACTGGGCACATTCATACTGGTATTTCCCCCCTTGGTTTATCACCAGTTATTACAGCTCACCCAGGAATTTCCCGATCTGGCCTTAAGTGTCTGGGAGACCGTAAAACCATATACCAGATGGCTGGGTTCAGAGCTGGAAATCCAGAATGAACAGGATATCAAAACAATTATTCAGGACAATCTGGGCTCGGTTTTCGAAGTAGCGAAACGTTTGATGGGAGGCGTGGCGGCTGGCGGACATGCGGTTTTGGGCCTTTTGTCGATAACATTTCTTATGCCAATAGTCGCTTACTTCATGCTCAAGGAGTGGCCTGCCATCAATGGCTGGATTGACGACACCCTTCCGCGCCAGCACAAGCCCACCGTAATGCTACTGCTCGGGCAGATTAACGAAAAAATTGCCGGATTTATCAGAGGGCAACTAACAGTAATTGTTGCTATTGCATTAATGTACTCAATTGCCTTGTCCATCGCCGGACTAAATTACGGTATCCTGATAGGTATTGCAGCAGGGGTCTTGTCGATCATTCCGTTATTGGGATCATTTACCGGTTTTATAATCAGCGTAACTGTAGCCTGGTTCCAGAACGGTGAATGGCCCTACGTATTCCTCATAGCAGCAATCTTCCTGATTGGTCAGGCAATCGAGGGCAACCTGATCACTCCCCGGCTTGTAGGCAAATATGTTGGCTTGCATCCGCTCTGGGTGATCTTCGTATTGCTCGCAGGAGGAAGCCTGTTCGGATTCGTCGGCATGTTGCTGGCAGTTCCAGTTGCCGCATCAGTCGGAGTGCTGATACATTACGGCATCGAATCTTATAAAAAGAGCACTTTATATATAGGAAATTAAGAGGTTTCCAGCATGGATAATGCTGAACAGCTGCTCCTTGATCTGGGGCATAGAACAGCTTTGGCCAGAGAAGATTTTCTCATTGCCCCTGGTAATGAGGACGCTGTTGCATGGATAGACCGGTGGGCGGAATGGCAAGCTCCGGTCATGGTATTACATGGCCCGGCAGCATGCGGCAAAACCCATTTAGCCGCAGTCTGGCAAACCAAGTCAGAAGCCGCATGGATTACGTCATCAATGCTATGCCAGAGCTCGGCTGAAGATCTGGCGCTTAAAGGCAAGCATCTGGTTATTGATGACGCAGATCACTGGGTGGGGGACCATGAATGTGAAACTCTGATGTTTCATCTATATAATA